>CANQKU010000041.1 GCA_947624535.1 uncultured Bacilli bacterium | reverse complement strand
TGTCCAGACTGGATGCATAATTATATGTATCAATCAACACAATATGGCGGAAGTTACAGTGATGATACTAAAAATGAAAATGATGTATATAATTATGCTTATTGGACTATGTCTGCTTACTCTGGCACTGCTACTAATGCGTGGATTGTGAACCGCAATGGCACCTTGAACAACAATGAGTCTTCGAATGCCAGCATTGGTGCGCGTGCCGTCGTCGTTATTTCCAAATAGCGTTAGCTATTTGGATTATGCCGTAAGGCTATAATATGATATTTAAAGGGGTTGATAAAAAGTAAAAGAATAATAGAAAATTAAATGGATTAAATCGAAGTGTTAAAAATGCGTTTAGCATTTTTGTGAAAAGAAGTTTCTTCTTTTCGTAAGGCGCCACAACTTGGTGCCTAAGGTTTTGGGGTAATGCTGTGATGTGTCGCGTACATTTGACTTTTCCTTATGTCTGCTAACTCTGGCAATGCTACTAATGCGTGGAATGTGAACCGCAATGGCAACTTGAACAACAATGAGTCTTCGAATACCAACAATGGTGCGCGTGCCGTCGTATTTCTTTAAAACTAAGTACATATAACGTCTAATAAACAAATTATATGTAAAAAGCTAAAGAACAAGTATTATCCCACTTCTATTAGTATCTTTTCATATAAGGTATATAATATGAAGAAAAATATTATTAATGTGTAAATATTTATAGTAACAATTTGTGAAATAGATAATTACAGTAAACGTTAATATAGAATTAAATATAATTGTAATATTCAATGTTTATGATACTACTTTGAAAATCAAAGAAAGCCATAGATGAAATTACAAAAAGAGGTGTAGTAGTATGAAGCATCTGTTTTTATACTCTACATCTTTTTATTTTAAAAATTAATTAAGAAGTAAGAGGTGTATTATGTTAGATTTATTTAGATTATTAAAATTAGAATATAAAGATTATGTTATATTATTTAAAAGTGGAAGTTTTTATTGTAGTTTTGATGAAGATGCAGTAGTTATTAATAAGATATTTAATTATAAAATTAATGAATTGAAAAATCATATTAAAGTAGGCTTTCCTATATCATTAATTGAAAAGAATACTGAAATATTAAAAACAAAAAAAGTTAGTTATATAATAGTTGAAAATAAAAAGATAGTAAAAACTAAGAAGATAAAAAACAATCATTATTCTAAATATATTGATAGTGTATTTAATATTATTAGTTTAAATAATAGAATTAATAGAATTTGTAGTCAATTAAAGTTATTAAATGGAGAAAATAATATAGAACAATTACTAACTAAGATAGAGGAAATTTTATATGAATAATTCTAATATTATATTAAGATTAAAGAAGACAATTGTTTATATGGATAAAGTGTTACAAAATTTTCCAAGAAGTGAACATATTTTAAAAGAAAGAATAAGTAATTGTATTTATGATATGTTAGAAGAAACTTATAGTATTTATATTGATTATGAAAATAAAAATTTGAAACTTAAAGAGGTTTTAACTAAAAAGAAGATGCTTGATTTTTATTTAAAAATTTCATTTGATAAAAATATAATATCACATAAAAATATGAAAAATATTTCTATGAATTTAAAAGATATTACGGATATGTATTATGCTTGGCTTAATTCTAAAAATGAAACGAAAAAATAATCTATATTATGATATTTGTAATTTAAATAATATTAGGTTTATATATGATACAAAAGTTAAGAAAACTACTAAGAATAAAGGTAAAATACTAAGATTTGATGATTTTTATATGGAAAATATTTTTTTGATAAAAAAAGTTTTATCAAATTGTGCTTATATACCTGGAAAATATAATATATTTTTAATATGTGAACCTAAAATTAGAATAGTAATGAGTCAAAATATATATGATAAAGTTATTAATCATTTAGTAAGTTATTATATTTTAAAACCATCTCTTCTTCCTTGCTTAATTGATCAAAATGTTGCTACTAGAGAGGGAAAAGGTACTGACTATGGAATAAAATTATTCAAAAAATATCTAAATAAAATTAAGTTAGAAAATGAAAGATTTTATATTTTAAAATTCGATATAAGTAAATATTTTTATAATATAGATCATCAAGTATTAAAAGAATTGTTAAGTGAAAAAATAAAGGATAAAAAAGCATTACATATACTTTATCAAATTATTGATAGTACAAATGAAATTTATATTAATAATCGTATAAGGCAACTGATTAACTATTATAAGATTAAAGATATCAATGGAAATCTTACTATAGATTTAGAAAAAATACCGCTTTATAAAAACGGGAAAGGATTACCAATAGGTAATATGACAAGCCAAATACTAGCAATATTTTATTTAAATAATTTAGATCATTATATTAAGGAAGATTTAAAAATAAAGTATTATATTAGATATATGGATGATGGTGTATTAATGCATAGTGATAAGAATTATTTAAAATATTGTCTAAAACAAATTAATAGTATCATAACTAAGCAATATCATCTTCATTTAAATAAGAAAACAAAAATATATTCTAGTAAGGAAGAAATAGAATTTTTAGGTTTTAGATATCATTTAAAAAATAAAAAGTTAATTGTAAAAGTTAAAACTCAAACAAAAAGAAATTTAAAAGAAAAATTAGAACTTTAAAGGAGAAACATTCTGAGAAATATAGACATGTTTTAGGAAGTTATAAAGGACATTTAAATTATGCTAATAGTAAAAATTTAATATATGAAACACTTTCTAAAAATAATGTAATAAAGTATTAAAAAAATCAAGATTTTTGATGATTATGATAGTATAAAAGAGTCACTTGAAGATGATGGTGCTACTTGTAAGTAAAAAGAGGCTGTAATGGAATTTTTCATTACAGCCTTAAAATATTTCACTATGATTACCTGTATTAACTAATAATAAGATTAAATTGTCATCTTCATATTTGTATATTAATAGCCAATCAGGTTCAATGTGACAATCTCTACAATCTTTAAATCTTTTGCTATTGTTTAATGCGTGATCCCTATATTTTTGCTCTAGTTTTTTCTTGTTTGCTAATTTATTAACAACAGTTTTTAACTTAGCAATATCTTTTCCTTGTTTCATTATTTTTTTATAATTTTTTTTGAACTCGTTTGAATATTTTACTTTGTATTTTGTATTATTATGTTTATTCATCATTATCTAATGAATTAAAAAGTTTATCCACATTAGTGTAACTTTTGTATCTTTCAGGATATTTTTTCATGTCTTCGAGTTCTTTGACAGTTTTGTCTAAATCTTCTTGGGAAAAATACTTAAGTAAATAATCATCATCGCTTTCTTTAGATAACTTAACTTCAAACGGAATAGCCTTACGCATAATTAATTGTTTGATAGTCATATTTATTAAGCCACTCATACTAACACCTAGTTTTTGTAATATCTCTGTGGCTTGGTCTTTGTCTTTAGTATCCATTTGAACGCTTATTGTAGTCGTTAAGTTAGCCATAATATCATCTCCATTTCATATTAATAATAACATATTTTATATAATAAATCAATAATAATTATATATAAATTATATAATTATTATTATTTTAACTGTTTTATTTTGGAAATTCCCTTAATATATTATAATATTATATGCTGTTTTGTTGATCATATACAAAACAAAATGATTTATTTATAAAGAAAAAATAAAAAAACTGAATGAATTTTTTCATTACAGCTTTAATCTCGTCTTCTACTTATTCCAATCATTCCTCCTAAGACTGCGGTTATTAATAAAATACTATCATATAAAATAAATCTTAATTTGAAAAAGTCATTAAAGAAGAATAGAGAAATTAATAAAAATATAAATATTATCGCTCCACCATATTTTAATCCCTCTAAATACCCATTTTTATCATGTTTTTTACCGGATATAAAACTACCTATAAAAATACATAAGAAGATAGCTAATGGTCTTAAATAATTTACAACATTACTACTTAATAAGTTAAAATAATATAGAGTTGATATTAATAATAGTAATAAAAAAATAATTAATAAAGATACTATAATATATTTAATAAAGTCTTTTAAATTTTTCATTTATACCCTCCAATAAAATTTATGAAATTGCATAAAAATATATTCAAATAATCATAATACTAATGAGGTGATTACTTTGGAAATATTAATAGTTTTAGGTAGAACGTTACTATTTTATATTATTATCACTATAGTATATAGATTTATGGGTAAAAGAGAAGTTGGAGAATTATCTATTATGGATTTAATTGTATCTATTTTAATCGCAGAATTAGCCGCTATGGCTATCGATAAATATGAGTCTAATTTACTAATTACTATAGTACCAATTATAGGTTTAGTTGTAGTTCAAATAATTGTTGCTAAAATATCTTTAAAAAATCCAAAGATGAGAGAAAAAATAGAGGGAGAACCTTCAGTAATTATTAATAGGGGAAAAATTAATTTTGAAGAGATGTTAAAACAACGTTATAATTTAGATGACTTATTAACTCAATTAAGAGAAAAAAGTATTAAAAGTATCGAAGAAGTAGATTATGCTATTTTAGAAACAAGTGGTAAATTATCTACTTTTGTAAAAAATGGTAATAGAGATTATCCACTTCCCATAATATTAGATGGAAAAGTTCAAGAAGAAACTTTAATTCAAATTCATAAGAGTAGAAAATGGCTAGATCAAATACTAAAACAAAATAATACAACTAGTGATAAAGTATTTTATGCTTTTTATAAAGATAAAGATTTATTTATTATTAAAGATGAAAATGTTGCTAATTAGACATTTTTTTTCTTATTCCTATGATATTTTTATTTTAGGTGAACAATATGAAAAAGTATTTATTAGTTATTATTATTCTTTTTTTAATATTAGTATTAATTCCTAAAAATAATCCTAATCGTGTAAAAAAAGAAAAACTAGAGAAAAAAGCTATATTTTTAAGTTATATTGAGTTACAAAAATATATTAAGGGTAAAACAGTTAAGGAAAGTCAAAAAAATATTGATGAGATTATTGATAATTTGTCTGACTTTAAATTTAATATGTTAATTTTACAGGTAAGAAGTTTTTCTGATGCTATTTATAATTCTAAGATATTTCCATGGAGTAGAGTAATTTCTAAAAGTGAGGGAGAAAGTATTGGCTATGACGTGTTAGAATATTTTATTGCTAAGGCTCATGAAAAAAATATTACAGTTCATGCTTGGATTAATCCATATCGAATTAGTAATACTAATGATACCTCTTTAATTAGTCCAAAAAATCCCGCTTATAAATGGTTAAATAGTTCTCATGTAAAAGTATGTGACAAGGGTATATATTATAATCCAGCTAGTAGTGAGGTTCAAAAGTTAATATTAGATGGAGTAGAAGAATTAATTAATAATTATGATATTGATGGAATACACTTTGATGATTATTTTTATCCCATACCAGATATTGATATAGCAGCATATCAAGATTATTTAAAAACACATGAACATATTTCTATAGATAATTATCATTTATTAATGGTCAATACTTTAGTTAAAAATGTCCATAAACTTACTAAAAATAAAAATATTTTATTTGGAATATCTCCAGAGGGAAATATGGATAATAACTATCAAAAAAATTTTGCAGATATTTATGAGTGGGCTAAAAGTGATGAATATGTTGACTATTTAATGCCTCAAATTTACTATGGATTTTATAATGAGACTCAGCCATTTTATGAAGTTTTAAATAATTGGAATAATTTAGTTAAAAATAGTCATGTTAAAATTATTCCAGCTTTAGCATTTTATAAAACTGGTCAAGTAGATCCTTATGCTAAAAGTGGATCTAATGAATGGATTGAAAATAATAATATTATTATGAGACAAATTCTAGCTAGTAGAAATATAAAACATTATGATGGCTTTGCTATATTTAGATATGACTCTATTTTTAGTTTAGAAAATCAAACTGAAATAACTATGAAGGAGATAGAAAATTTAAAAAAAGTAATGATTTATTAAAATAATATGATACAATTATAATAGGTGATAAAGATGAGAATAAATAATAAGGGATTTACTTTAGTAGAACTTTTAGCAACTATGGCAATATTAGCTGTTTTAATGTTATTAGCAATTCCTAATGTAATTGGTATTGTTCAATCTAATAAGAATAAAACTTATGTTGAAGATGCTAAGAAATTAGTAACTTTAGCTGAATATAAGATTAGATCTGATCCATCAAAAAAACCTAGTAGTGGTGGATCTAAGTGTTTAAAGATGAGTGAGTTAGATTTATCAAAAGAAATTGATGAGCCACCTAATGGAGGACAATATGATAGAGAATTATCTTATGTTAAAGTTATTAATTCTAGTGGTACAATTAGTTATAGAGTCCAGTTAGTTGAAAATAAAGATAGTACTAAAACAGGTATTAAAGAAGATGTTAGTACCAAATTATATGCAGATGATGCTACTACTACATTAGTTAAAACAACTTCTTTTGCAGCTTGTAGTTAGATATTTTTTGATTTTAATTATATTATATAAGGTAGTTACTATGATATTAATACTAGTAGATATAATTAAAGACCAAATACCTATTTTTAAAAATGAAAGAATAAATAAAAGAGTAGTTCTTACAATTGTTCCATATAAAGTTGCTTTCATATTATCAGCACTTTTACCCATAGCATCTAAACTATATGAAAGTGGAGCTTGAATATATTGTAATAGACAAATTGGGGCTAAAAATTTAATATAGGTACTACCCTTATTAGTATGATATATAAATTGTAAGAACACATTTGGATTAATCATTAATAATAAAGTAATAGGAATACCAATAAGCAAGGATATAAATATACCTTGTTTTATTTTTCTTTTAGTAGCTAAAATATCTTTTTTAGAATATAGATTTGAAACTATTGGTAATAATGCTTGAGATATAGCTAAAGTAAAAAATGATGGTAGTAAAACAATAGGTAAGACATAACCTGATATTATTCCATATTGAGAGACAATATAACTATTAGAATAACCTACATATAAAAGTGAACTAGTTAAAATAATAGGTTCTAAAAAATATCCAATAGAGCCAATTAACCTAGCAGCCGTATTAGGAATAGAAATATTTAGAGAGTCTTTAATATAAATTCTACTAGGAATTAAATCTTTTTTAGTAATTTTAGCATTCTTAGGAATAAAGAAAAAAAGTATTAAAATAGAAGTTAATTCACTAATAATATTTGTTAAAATAACATAACATACTGCATATTCTAATCCCTTATTTAAAATCCAGGGTATACCAATAATAATTAGTAAGAGACGAACTATATCTTCAGATAAATTACTAATAACATGAGGTAACATCTTTTCTTTACCAAAAAAGTAACTTCTACAAATACTAGATAAAGTAGTTAAAGGAATTACTACACTAATAGCTAAAATTCCATATAAGCATCTTCTATCATGTAATAAATTTGTAGAAAGATATGGAGCGATTAGAATAATAACAATCATCAAAAAAACATTAATTATTAATGAAAGAGGAATTAAAGAAAAAATTAAGCGTTTATTATTTTTATTATCTTCAGCGACTAATTTAGATATAGCTACTGGAAAACCTGCTTGAGCTAGGGCAATAAATAATGAAAATGTAGGTAGAATTAACATATATAATCCAATTCCCTCAGTACCCATTAATCTAGTCATAACTATTTTAATAATCATACCTAATATTTTAGTTAGAAATCCACCTATTAATAAAATAATTGTTGAACGTATAAATTTTTCTTTCATACTAAAAAATATGAATTTAGTAAAAAAATATACTCAAAGTTATATTTTTGTGATATGATTAGATTGTAAGGTTAAAAAAAGTAGCATCCTAATTTACAAGTAGTATATTGTAAATATAAATGTAAATTAAAAAGAAAATAATGTAAATTAGTTTTATTGATATAAAGTATGTGTTAAACTTTAAAATAGAGGTGAAAGCAAGTGAATGAATTGTTAGAATTTTTATCGTCTGAAGAAGTAAGAATTGTAGGAATTGTTATTTTAACAGCGTTAGTTTTAACGTTAATTGTCTTTATTATAGAGAAAGCTTATTATAAGAAGAAACAAAAACATAATAATACTTTAGAATTAAATAGATTAGTTATGGAAGAAGAAAAAAATGATACTAATCCTCGTATTATTAATTCAACAGTAGTTACTCAAGAGATTGAACAAAATAAAGAGTCAAAGTCTGTAGTAACACCAATTCCAGAGGTTGTTTCTATCTCACCAAAGAAAGAAGAACCTGTTAAAGAAATAGTAAAAGAACAAGAAGTTGTTAAAGAAAATATTCCTCCAGTTATTCCAATTGAAGAATATCAAAATAAAATTGTAGTGGAAGAAGAGAAGAAAGATGATAAGGTCTCTATTAATAGTATCGAGTCTATTTATAATAATGTTAAAGATGAAGTAGAACAATTACAATATACAGATGCTGAGCCAAATAAAGAAGAAGCTAAAGAAGAATTACGTAAAGTAACTGAAGAGTTAATTAAACAAGAACAAACTGAAAATAACAATAATATTATAGATTTAACAAAATTTGAAGAAGAACAAGAAGAAAACGCTATTATTAGTTTAGATGAATTAATGAAAAAAAGTGAAGTATTATATCAACAAAATGAAGTTATGCAATATCAAGATGAAGGTAATGAGCCAATTAGTTTAGATGACTTAGAAAAACGAATGAATAAAATTAAACAAGAGATTACTGAGTTAGAACAAGATGAGGTAAATTCAAAAGTTGTAGAAGAAAGTAAAGTAGATACAATAATTCCTGTTGTTGAGCAAACAGTAGAAGAGACGCCAAAGGTTAAGTTAGATGATTTAAATACAATTAAAGAAACTCCTAAAATTTATAGAGAAGATATTGTATTTAAAAGTAGTCCAATTATTTCACCAATATTTGGTATTGAAAAACATAGTCAAGAAAATAATCTTGAATTAGAAAATACAGCTAATTATGAAAAATTAGATCAAGAAATTAGAAAAACAAACGAGTTTATAGCAACATTAAAAGAATTACAAAAAAAATTAGATTAGATTTACAAACTAGGGAATAACAACCTAGTTTTTTCTTTTGTGTACAAAATTTTTCTTGACAAAAGCCCTGGGGGGGGGG
>CANQKU010000040.1 GCA_947624535.1 uncultured Bacilli bacterium | reverse complement strand
TCACCCTGTGGGCCTACTATTTGACCAACGTAAATAGCTCCCGCCCCAGGCTTCTGAAAATATTTTCTCATTGCTAGCTCATATGCATTTTGATCATCATAATCATCTATATTCGGAACTTTAGCACGAGCTTCTTGATAATTAAATCCTCTGCAAAAAATCAATCCATTCTCTAAAGACCGCTTATTATTTAAATTCATAATAGTGTCAATAATAACATACTCACCATACTTTACTTTCTCATAAGCTCCGCCCTGAGAAAAAGCATCAAGCATATTTTTGATACTATCATATCGCTCAACAATTATGAAAGAAATTCCTGGTTGGCCACCGTAAAAGCTATCCATTCTTTTTCCTCCTATTCCACTACGCAATCTATAATAGTTGATTCATTTTCATTTTGCATAAAAACAATTGAATCAACTTCTACATCATTTAATTCATAAATTCCTGTTTTGCCTATTTCTATTTCTTGGCTATTAATTTTACATTTATGTCCTGTTTTAGCCTGTATACCAAGCTTTACTATCTTAGAAAAACTATATTGTACTTTTAATATAGATACTATTTCTTGATTAGCAATAAAGGGTCCAGTTATTTGAACAAAACATTGATTCATATTACCCCTCCTAATACTTAAAATCAAGTATAAAAAAATCTTCCCCATCAGGGGTCTGAACAGATTCTTTTATTATAAATCCAAGATAAGAAATCTGAATTTTATCATTATATAATTCATAAATACCAGTTTTACCCAATCTAATTTCTTCTCCATCAATAGTAAACATAAGACCTGGAGGCCCTTGTATTCCTATTTTCTTTAATTGTTGTAAATCTGAATAATAAGATTGAAGATAGCTAGTTATAATATTATTAACTATATAAAAATCTAAAATTTCAATTTCCATAATTCTTCCACTTCTACCTTGACTGGAAATAGAAAAATCTAAAGTAGTTCTTTTTAATTCAAAAACTATTTGATTATAATTTTTATTTGGATTAAAAATTAGTTCAAACGTTGTATAATCATTTAACCCAGATTTAACAGATAAAGTTCTTACAGATTGGTAATCTTCTTCTGAAATTCCAGTACTGTTCTTTAATTTTATGATAAAATCTTGAACTGAGTCAGCTCTTTGTTTTACTCTAAATCTCAAATAATAGGCATAAATGGATGATACTTGCCCTCCATTATTTATAACTACATCAGGATCATAAAAATCAATACTGCTACTACTATTTATAATTAAATCAGTTTTATAACTTACTTCAGTAGAATAAGAAGATATTTGATTTTTTCTTAATTGGCCAATTTGATAAGTTGCCATACTTCTTTTATCTCCTTTCTATAATCTTTCCAATGCTCTAACACAAGAAATAGTCATAGTACTAGATAAGTCAAAAGGAATAGAAATACTATTAATTATATAATCTCCATATATTCCACTCGCACTGTCTCTTACAGTTATTCTAGTATTTGGTTCTAAATAAAACATTGGTATTGTATTTAATGCAATAGATTCATTATAACTAGTATATTGATATAATAATTCTCTAACTAAATTATATGCGGAATTAAATTTACCTCCTCCCACAATCATATCATATATATTTTTATTTATCTGAATATAATCTTGTCCTTGAGCTTCACATTCTGCACGTAATTCAGCGATCCTTGGATCATCATTATTTAATAATACTAAATCAGGTATTTCTGGCTCAAATAAACAATTTATTTTATCATCAACAATTACTTTTTGGCGGCGGCCTATGTTAGAAATACTTAATTCAGATATTGCCGCGCTAGAATCAATAAAATCAAGGAAAAAATCTATATCTGTAGGATACTTTAATACCGTATCAAAAAATTTTCCATTTTGAATATCATATAATTTAGGCCATTCATTCTTTAACTCAGTATAATAAAAATTAGAATCAGAAGCAAAAGGTTCACTAACACTTCCTTGTAAATATAATTCTGTTCTCCAATCATTTGTTTTGATTGTTTGTAAACCTAAACTTACACTAATATAAGCTTTAACTGATGGATCCCATTCATAAATCTGACCGGTTGAATTATCCATATAAAACACTTCCGCTTGACCAATTCTAGGAAAATCATTTCTAGTAGAAAAACGTAATGGACATTTTGCTTTTACTAAATTATCTAACGGATCTGTGTAGAAAAAACAAGAATACTCATTCCCCACCTCTGGCTTTTGATCAATAGCTAAATGATAACGAATGGGAAAAGAAGTTCCTTCCAAATCCTCTCTCATTCCCCATACAATAAAATCATTTTTTATCATATTAAATTGGGGAGTGTTTGAATATGAAGTAACTAAATTACTATCATCAAAAGTATAAACAGCTTTACCTTTGCTTATATCCATTAAATAATCATCTTTATTAATTTTATTTAATTCTACTTTTGCTTGAGAAGTATTTAAATAATTCTTTATTTCTTGAAAAATAAAATTTCCATCTACATCATAAAAATATTCATAATTACCTAAAGTATCCTTGATCTGGTCTAGTATATCACAAACTGTACTTCCCGCGTCTCCGATTAATTCTTCTGGATATACAAAATCAGTGTATATATAACCTATATCATCACCATATTCATAAGTATTATAAGTTCCCGCGGCAATCGCCTCATCCTCATCTATGGTCGGGGTATATTGTGTTGTGCCATCTACCGTCCGCACAATTATATACAAAGGAGCACTACCAGTCCATTTCATGACTTTCTTTACTCTTGTATCCAAATCACTAATAATAATTTTACTTAACTGTTCCCCACCAAAATGATTTACTAATTCCTGAATAATTTGATAGATAGTTGGTTGTAAAGTAACATATTCTCCATTTTCGTCTATTGTATCATACTCACTGAAAGTAACGGAGGCAGGAATCACACCTCCGCATTCTCCATTTAATAAACACATTTTATCTCTAAGCTGTAAAGAAATATTCACGCCATCTTTTCCATGAGAAATGACTGGAGTCCCCATTACATAGACGCCTAAAGGAAACCATATATATTTGTAATCTTTATAATATTCAGTATTATTTAAAAAACCCACCTCAATACTAACTTTTTTATTTATAGAAAATAAATTGTCTATGCTAGTCAAATCATTTTCTGTTTCATCCGCAACTAAACTTAAATTACATGTTCTTCTAACACTTGAATCTCCATCAATGTTAAGATTTCCACCAATAACTCTTCCTTCTATTGCTTTAATAGGTTTTTCATTAAATGTTAAAATAACAATCTTAACATATTGCTCTTTTACTCTTTGACTATCAAAAATTTTTAAAAAAGAAGAGTCTTGTAGATATGGATACTTATTCATTTTAATACTCTCCTTTTAATAATTCATATTCATAATCTATCATAGCTTCTACTGAGCATTCAACATCATCATTTTCATTAAAAATATACCATTCTCCATTATAACAAATTTTTCGTTCTCCGCTTATTGAATAAACTCCATTATTTATAATATTTTTTATTTCATCTTCACTTTGCACAGAAACTTTTGTATCAAAATATTCAAAAGTTCTAGGAGAATTATCTAAAGATTTAACTAAATGTATTCCTTTAAAATAAAAATCCATAAAAACAGCATCATCTTTATATAAAGTTAATCTACTTGTTTCCCCGATAACATGCCTATCATATACTTCATCATATGAATCTTTTATATAAATTACTGTTCCTGGTAATGCTTCTATTGATATTTTATCAATAGCTAATAAATTTTGGTAAGATTCACTTCCTGTTTGATGATATTTCAAATAAAGTTGTTGAGATATTGAATCCTCTAAATCAAACACTCCATAAATTTGACCAACTTTCATAACGGAAGATATTCTACCTGTTGTGCTATTTTCACTCTCTCGTCTTTCAACTTGAGCGATATAGTCAACTAAGACGTTAGTTTTTACAGGAAAATATAATGATGTAACCACTAAATCATCATCAATAAGTTCATAATATCCTTTTCTATTAACAAAAATAGGATTGTTATTAATATAAACTATATATCCAAGTAAACAATTACTTCCTGGAACTCCACTTAATACTGGCTCCATATTTCCATTTGGTAAAATCCTCACCGGATATGGGTCATCTTCAAAAGATAATCTAATCCAATTTAAATGTTGAATTGTATCAATATATTTTTGAGTTTGATTATCTTTCGCATCTTTTTGAATTAAAGTAACTATATTTTGAGAAGCATCAAATGGCCCTGATTTTTGCCCTAACTTATCAAAAGTTAATTCAACATATGGATTAAACATCCCAACATTTAAAATATTATATTTACAATAATTATCTATAGAACATTCATCTATCTCATAAGCATTAGCGTTAAAAGTGTATATCATTCTTCCTAATGTCTCATTAGGAGTAAAAGATACATCCATTAATTTTATTAAAATATTACCTTCAGTAGTAGATCTAAATAATTTTACGTTATCTTGATAAAGAAAATCTATTATCTTTTCTCTAAATTCTCTTTCATATATATAATCTTGATACTCATCTATATTATTTTCTTCATTGAAACTATCATAATATTTTTTTGAATCTAAATAAATATTATCTTTGTTCAAAAATATTCCTTTATCATCGCAAAAATGAGTAATTAATCCAGATATAGGAAATTGTCTATAATTAACATTACCATTTCTTTTAAAAAAAGGATATTTAGATCCAATTGTCTCTATTATTGATTCAGATAATGTATGTTTGAATGAAGAAATAGATGGATTATATTTAACTCTTAATTGTAAATCATTTTGAGTTAAAAATATGTCATCAAAAACTACCATTATTGGATTAGAAGTTTGAATTGTAGCTCCTCGTTCTTCATGAATATTAATTTTTTGAGCAGCATATTTATATAAAGTGCCACTTTCAACAGTATAATCATACCAAGATACATCTAATTTTTGACTATCTAAAACTAATAAAATTTGAACATCTTCCCATATTTTAAAATTACTCTTATTAGAAGCACGTCTTATAGCTAAATTACCTAAATAAGTTTCTGATAAAGAAGAAACAGTTATTTTTATTCTTCCATATTCTTCATCTGTAGTAGCTTCTATTATAGCATCAAATGTATCTATTGATGTAATAATAATATTAAACTTATATGACACACTATCCTGAAACTCGTTATTTGTTGTATAAGTAATAACTGCCCTATATAGTATACCATCTTCAAATAAATATGGAAAAGTATAATTAATTTCATTAGGATTATATAATTCTGTATAAATAATTCCACTATTATATATTAATTCATCATTCAAATCATTATAAATATTAATTTCATATGATTTTAAATACTCTTTTTCCAATTCAGCATTAGTATTGTAATACATTTTTCCTACAAAATGTATCGTATCAGAAGTAAAAGTAACTTGTTCATCACTTTCAAAACCTTTTATATAAATTAAAGGTTGTTCAATACCTTTTATTATACAAACAGTAGACCATTCAGAAAAATATTGTTGATTATTAACTAACCATGGAGCTATTTTTTTTGAATCAGATAATACATCAGCATCAATACTTGTAAAACGAATCTGAACTTTATAAAATTGATTTAATTCAAAGCCTCCATCCAAATCACTTGGAGAAATTATAATATAATATTTATTATTCCCTTGAATACTATTATCAATATTGATATTAGTAATTTTAATTCCAGCAGGATATTGATCTGTATTTAATACTGATAAATTAGTACTTTGATTACTCACTATTACTTGAGCATTTCTTATATCATCAATGCTATTATAATTAGAAAGAGAAAAATATACTTTACACGCGGCAGTTCGTACAAAAGCTGGCATCCACGTGTTAATAATTGGCGGATATAAATTATTTATAATCCCCGGCATGATAAAACTCCTTTTCTCTCTTATACATCTATCTATTTACATTTATATCATTATCATTAACAGAAGGTGGTTGTTTAGGCAATGCTCTTAAATCATTCATAAAACCTTCAATAAAAGAATTTCCGCCTTCTTCTGCGTAATGTTGGTATCTTTTTTCACAGCATTCTAAACTATAATCATCAATCCATTTCTTTTGATAACAAAAATAATGATGTTCTCTAGTTAAGAATGATTTAATATCATCTTTATCAGATTCAATTAATAAATTAATTTTATCTCCTAAATCAGATAGTTGATTCTCTAATTTTTCTTGATTAGCAGATACTTTTTTTAAGTTATCATAATTCTCTTGTAATCTCTCTTGTACTTTTGCTTTTTCTTTTTCAATTGTAGATTCTTTATTAAAAATTCTTCTTAATCTATCTACAGCGAAATCCCAAAAAGCAATAACACTTCTTACACTTACCGCTAAAGCTACTATAATTGTAATTATATCAATCATTGAAAATTGAGTTAGTAATTCTAGCATTAATTGAGTCCTCCCATTCACTTTTGCTATTTTATTTTAAAAATAGCAAAAGTGAATAAAAGATTTTTGACCAAAATTAATTGTTTTTTTCAGAAGAATTTTGTTCTTCATTAAAAGTAGAAGCATTATTATTTTCATTCTCTTGTTGTTTTAAATCTCGTTGTTGTTGTTTCCAATCTCTTTCCTTTTCTTTTTCTGCATATAAAAAAATTTCTTTAGAAAAATTATTAATTATTAATGATAATATACTATATGGTAAATTAGTATTATTAATAATATTTTCTATTTTTCTTATTACTTCATCAATCTCTAAACTATAATAAAATTTTTCTTGTTTTTCTTCCATAATACTCCTTTCAGCTAACCAACATATATACAAATTCCATTTACAAATTGCAATTGTTTTTTTCCAACAGTAACAGTTTTTGTAATTCCATTATCACCATACACAACTCCATTCCTTTCCACGGAAAGATGAGTGGTATTTAAATGAATATTATTAGCACTAATTTCTATAGTTCTACTTCCAGTAGTTTCTAGTGTCAAAATATTTGAAGTACTAGCCGATAAACTACCAACTTTGGTATTATTATCATAAAGATTAATTTGCCCATCTGCGATGGAGACCTTTCTTCGATAACCTGTAGATTGAGTAGTAGTTGAAGACAAAGTTCCTTCTATAGTTGTATCTCCATCAAAAGTAGCTCCTGTTGCATATAATTTTCCTGCCATAGTTACTCTAAATGGATATTTTGTATAAGTATTTCTATCTGTCCCTCCTGCAGCAAAAGCAACTTGTGTATTAGTACTTCCATTACGAATAACCACATATCTTCCTGTCCCAGCATCCCTACCTAAAATTCTATCCTCTAAAATGTCAAAATTAGCTATTGATCCACCATTATTTACATGCAATGATCCTGATATGTCAACATTTTTAGCTTTTAAATTTCCAGAAGAATCTACACTAAACCTTTTTCCTAAACTAATTCCATCAGTGCCTAAATAAACTTTAGATGAACCACCATAACTAGAATTAACATCATAAAATTGAGTATCTCCACCATAAGAGATATATGCCCTATAACTATCCGCATTTACAGTCCACTTATAATTACCACTTAATCTACCAATTTCCATTTTAGAATTAGAAGCGTCTACTCTAAAAGCATTTCCTATTCTAATTCCGCTCTTACTTAAATAAAATTCACTATATCCAGTTCCATTAAGAATCGTACTACTTCCACTTTTAATTTCTACATTACCAGAATCACTAGCATCAATATTAAATCTGCTACCAATAGAAAATCCATCAGTGCCTAGATAAACACTGCCTCCAGATCCTTTAGTACCATATTTAATATAAGTATTTGTACCATCAGCATTAATAGTCCATCTCTTACTAGAATTATTCGCGGCAGCTCCATTTCCTATTTCTACACGTCCATCTGAATATGCTTTAAATTTACTCCCCAACACTAAATAATTAGGATCTAAATAAAATCCATTAGAAGTAGAAGAATTTGAACTTTTAGTCCCAGAATAAATCTTATTATTAGAAGAATCTAAAGTAATTTGTCGACCACTATAACTACTTCCGCTATACAATTCAGTGGCAGTTAAATTCCAACCAGCAATTTTGCCACCACCTTTTGCAATCATATATCCAGAACTATCAACAGAAAAGTTGCCATTGCCCCATTTAATAGATGGTTCAGATAAGTCAATTAACATTCCCGCGCCATTTTGATTACTAGTCCCATAACTTGTAGGAAGCCCTTCATCATTATAACTTCTCCAAAAATTATGACTATATAGCAATGCTTTATTTTGACTAGGATCAATTAAAATTTGTCCGCCATTATTTTTACCAAACATAGCAGAACCATCTTTTGCGCTCAATTTAAAAGTTCTTTCACCAGCATTATATCCAAATAATCCAACTTCAACATTTGTTTTACCAGCTTCTTTAACTTTACCCATTATCGCACCGGTAAAACGATTATTGCTATCTCTTATCCCCGCACCTACTTGCGGGGATAAGATAACTCCACCTTGCTCATCAATAGAAACACTATTACCATCCCAACCATTTATTTCAGAATGACCAAATCTATTCAAATATAAATGAATAGGAATATGAATTCTAGCTATTTCAGATCCACTCTTATAAATAATTGCTTCAAGTGCATTAGTAACACATAATCCATCATAACTATCAAGGGGTTTTGTCGCTCTTTGATAAGCAGCGGGGTTCTCTCCATATTTATCTGCTAAATTAATACTCCTCGTCCAACCACTATTATAAATTTGTCCTAAATAGCTCCAGCTATAAGTTACAGCATATTGAGAAGTAGTTTTCTTGGTAATATCTTCCCATTGATTTGAACCGATATTTTGAGTAACAATTAACTCGAAAGGATTTACATTATCATATTGAGGATCTTGCCCATCGGAAGTATAAATTGCATACATAAATCCAGTATTATCTTTCAAAGTTACTCTATAATTACTATTTGCAATTCTAACCGTTATCAACGGAATTGTAGCATAGTATGTCACTCCGTCATATTCAACAGTAACTTTAACAATATTAGCAGGAGAATTATAACTATATCCGCTATAACTAAACACTCCAGTTACAGCATCAACAGATAATGAAGTGTAATCATAAATAGTAGAAGTGTATTTATTCTTTAAAATACTCCATGTAATTGAAGCACTTTTTCCTTCAGAGCTATTAGTAGAAGTTACACTATCTAAAATTTTATTTTCATTATG
>CANQKU010000039.1 GCA_947624535.1 uncultured Bacilli bacterium | reverse complement strand
CCCCCCCCAGGGCTTTTGTCAAGAAAAATTTTATGCACAAAGAAAAAAACTGACAATGCAGTTTTATATCAATTATTAAGTAATTTTATCTCATTTTCATATCAATTAGTTCAGCAAATCTTTTAGGATCTGAAATAACTTTATTATATAGATTACTATATTTTCTAATTTCTTGTAAAAAATCTAATTCTTCTTTAGCAACTAAAATAGAATAATTACTATCATGCTCTGCTACAATATGGTAATCATTGCCGATAAAATAATTAATATCTACATCAAAAACTTTGGTAAGAGCAATTAATGTTTCTAATGTAGGCATTCTTGTTTCATTTTCATAGCAACATATACTAACTTTTGTTACATTAATTAAATCTCCTAATTCTTGCTGTGTTAACCCCTTTTCTATTCTTAATGATTTAATTCGTTTTCCAAGAAGCATAATCTCACCTCATATAATTATCTTCTTCAAATTAATTATAATTATTCCAAAAGATAAAATGGGCAAAGTTAACTAAAAATGAACTCTAGTTTTCACTTTTTTCTTTTTTTTCACTTTTTGAGGTTAAAAATGTTACTTTTTCTGCAATTACTTCTAAGATTGTATGTTTCTTCTCATCTTTTTCTACTACTCTAGACTGTAATCTTCCCTTAATCCCTAAGATATCACCTTTATGGCAATAGTCAGATGTATTAAGAGCAACATTATCCCATAAAAGACATTCGATAAAGTCTGTATCATACAAGCCATCCATATTTTTAAAACTTCTAGGTACAGCTAAAGTAATACTAGCTAACTTCTTACCTGTTTCTGATTTATGTACTTCTACGTCTTTGGTAAGTCTTCCTACTAATACAATTTGATTTAGCATAATTCCTCCTTTCCCTAGGTATCATAAATTATTAAATTATTTATGACAAATCTAGCTTTTTTAAAATTGAGGTAATTTTTACACAAAAAAACAAAAATTCTACTAGTGAATTTTGCTTTTTTTAGATTATTTTTATCTTTAATTTTTAATTTTGCTACATTATAAATTTTTTTTAATTAATTGATTTAACTCTACTGCATATTCCATTGGAAGTTCTTCACGAAAACGATCCATAAATCCTAAAATAATTAATTCCATTGCTTTTTCTTCACTAATTCCTCTACTCATAAGATAAAATAAAACATCATCATTTATTTTTGAAACAGTGGCTTCATGTTCTAAATTACTACAAGAATTAGCACAAATATTAGTAGGAATTGTATCGCTTTTGGAGTACTCATCTAAAATTAAGGAGTCACATTTTACCATAGCATCACTAAAGTGAGCATTTTTTTTCATTTCAACTTTTCCACGATAAGTAGCATTACCACCATTTTGAGCAATACTTTTTGAAATAATATTACTTTTGGTATGTTTACCTATATGAATCATTCTAGCACCACTATCTTGAACTTGTCCATTTTTAGCCATACTAATTGTAATACAAACGCCTTGTGAATAATCCCCTTTTAGGACACAGCATGGATATTTCATGGTAACTTTTGAGCCAATATTTCCATCAATCCATTCCATTTTTCCATTTTCCTCTACCATTGCTCTTTTGGTTACTAAGTTATATACATTAGTAGCCCAATTTTGAATGGTTGAATACCTACAATGGCTATTTTTTCCTACATAGATTTCCACAACGGCAGCATGAAGTGAAGACTCTGAATAAGTTGGGGCCGTACATCCTTCTACATAATGCAATGATGAGTTGTCATCAACAATTATTAAAGTTCGTTCAAATTGACCCATATTTTTACTATTAATTCTAAAGTAGCTTTGTAATGGCCTATCTAATGTAGTATTTTTAGGAATGTAAATAAAACTTCCTCCACTAAATACCGCGGCATTTAAAGCTGTAAACTTATTTTCATTCATATTAACAATTTTACCAAAATATTTTTGAACTAAATCTGGATATTTTTTCATAGCTTGTTCAATTGAGGTAAAAATAACATTTTTTTTCTCTATTTCTTCAAGCATATTATGATAGATAACTTCACTTTCATATTGAACACCCATACCACCTAAATGCTTTTCACTTTCTAATACACCTAAGTCAGTAAGTTCATCTTTAACAGGTTTTAAAATTTGGTTCCAATTACTTTCTATTTTCTTATCTACTTTATTTTCTTTGTAATAAATAATATCATCAAAATTAAGATCAATTCTTGGTCCAAATGAAGGCATAGACTGCTTTATAAAAGACTGATACCCCATTAAACGAAAATCCTTTATCCAACTAGACTCTTGTTTAATTTTTGAAATTTGTTTAACTTTTTCTTCATTTAAACCTACAATTTCCATCTTTATCACCTGTTTCTTACTACTTTTTCTTAACTTTTTGTACTTGATCCTCTTTCATTTGTTCTACTCTTTTGTGAAAATTATAATTTTTTTCCATATCTTTTTGAATTGTTTTTAAAAATCTTTTTACTTGTTGACCTCGCCCTGCTTTTTCTTGCATAATTTGTGGTCTATCTTTAAAATATAACCTAGAATTAAGCATTTTATCTTCTAATTCTTCTTTACTTACCCATTTTTTATTTTTAATCTCATCTAAGAAATATTCTTTAGACTCTACATAACATAGACCTTTTTCTTCTAATAAATCCATATTTTTCGCAATTAATTTAGTACCATAACCTGTTCCATCAGATAAGTAATTTCCATAAGGAACTCTTTCTAAATAAGGTAGAGTAGCCCCTGTAATAATATTAAAATAATTTCCCTTATATTCATAAACAACTACTTTTGGAATATCTTCTAAATTATCTAATTCTACTTTTTTACCATCGTAAAACTTCATATCTACTAAATGTAATTTTTCAGTTTTAATCCACTGATTTTTTCTTTTCTTTCTCATCTTTAATTACCTCCAATATTTTTTCTAATGCATTAGAAGGAAGTAATGCACACATTTTTCTATTAGGTTGTAAATAGATTTCATCATACACAATTAATTCCTCTAGTACTTTTTCATTATATTCTTTTTCTTCTATCATATTCTTATAATTTGTAATAATATCTTCTGCTTCTTGTAAAGTTTTTCCTAATAATGTCTTAATTAAAATACTAGTAGCAGAAGTACATATGGCACAAGCTTCTCCATCAAATACAATATCTTTAATTTTTCCATCTTCATATTTTAATTGTAAATCTATATTATCAATACAAGATTCACTGCTTGTATTTTGAAAAATATAACTCTCATCACTAGTTAATCCTCTATTAACAGGATTTTGATAGTGATCTAGTATAATTTCTCTTCTTACATTTTTATCCATATTATATCACCACTTTAAAAATGTCTTTACTTTGTTTTAATACTTCTATTACTCTATCCATTTCTTCTTTTGTATTATATAAATAAATACTAATTCTACATGTATTTTTTATATTTAGGTCATCTTTTAATATCTTAGCACAATGATTTCCAGCTCTAATTGCAATATTATAATGATTTAAATATATCGAAGTATCCTGACTAAAAATTCCTTTTAAATTAAAAGTTACAATTCCACTTTTACTATTTTTATTATATAAGACAATATTTGGTATTTTTTCTAATTCATTTACTAAATATTTTTTAAGTTCATATTCATGTTGATGAATTTTTTCTACTCCAATAGATTGAATATATTTTATAGCTTCTCCAAGACCAATAACTTCTGCAATTGGTGGAGTTCCTGCTTCTAATTTAATTGGAGCAGCCTTTAAGTCATAATCTCCTGTACTTTCAAAATTTTGGTTCATTCCACCACCATATTTTAATGGTTCCATTTTCTCTAATAATTCTTTTTTTCCATATAAAATTCCTACTCCTGTTGGGCCTAACATTTTATGAGCAGAAAATGCTAAAAAAGAAACGTTTGCTTTTTCTACATCTATAGGAATATGAGATACACTTTGAGCAGCATCTACTACAAAATAAATATTTTTTTCTTTGCAAATTTTTCCAATTGATTCGATATCTCTAATATCACCTATAACATTTGATATATGAGCAATAGAAATTACTTTTGTTTTAGGTGTAATCTTTTTTAAAACGTTTTCAACTGTTAATTCATATTCATCATTTAATGGAATATAATCTACTTTAATTTGTTTTTCTTTTTCTAGTACAAGCCAAGGTAACACATTTGAGGCATGCTCTGACTTAGTAATTAATACTTCATCATCTTTATTTAAATTTTGTTTAAAAAATGATAATGCAATCATATTCAAAGACTCTGTTGCACCTGTTGTATAAACAATTTCACTAGAGTCTTTTGCGTTAATAAAATCTTTTACAATATCTCTAACTTGATCATAGGCTTGATTTGTTTTTATAGCATTACTATAATCCCCTCTATGAATATTGGAAGTATAGTTTGTATAATAATCCACCATTTTATCAACTACACATTTTGGTTTCAATGTAGTTGCACTATTATCTAAATAAATTAATCCTTGATTTAGAATAGGAAAATCTTCTCTATTCATAGTATCACCTCTTAAATACTTTCAATTTCTTTTTGGAACTTGATTACTTCTTCTTTATCTATACTACCTTGATTTATTAATAATCCTTTCATCAATAATTCATTAGCTTTTTTTAAAGATAAGCCTCTACTCATTAAATAGAATAAAATATCTTCCTTAAATTTTCCAATATATGCGGAATGAGTAGAAACTATATCATAATTATCAATTTCTAATTTTGGTAGAATTGTACTTTTTCCATCTTGTAAATTAATAATTTGATTTTCTTGATTACATATACAGCCACTTATATTTTTTAAAATTTTACCAACTACATCAAAAATTAATTCCTGATTTTCCACATTAACTCCATGATTATATAAATAACTACTAGTATTTAATGCTTTATGGTTCATACTTATATTTATTTTATGACTACTATAATTAATTGTACTAAAATGATATGTTACTAAGGCATTTTCTCCATCTAAATTAATCTCAATATTAGCATTTTTATTAATATGGTAGTGATAAATATTAAGATGGCTATTTTTATTTAAATGAATTATTAAAGAAATATCTTCAGTTGTTAGTAGGTATAATTCTTTTTCTTCATTTTCAGATAAAGTAATTTCTTTTTTTTCTTTCAACATTATTTTATTCATAAGCTTTTCTCTCATTTACTTCATTTATACTATTATATCCTACTTTTTCTGTTTCCAAGGCTAAAGAAATATCTCCAGTTTTTATAATTTTTCCATCTTTCATAATATGAACATAATTAGGGTGTAAATATTTTAATATTCTAGGATAATGAGTGATAATTAGAATGGAAGTTTCAGGATATTTTTCTATATATTGGCAAATATTATCACATACTATTTTTAAACTGTCTACATCTAAGCCAGAATCTAGTTCATCTAAAATAATAAATTTAGGTTTTAACATTTTTATTTGTAAAACCTCATTTTTCTTTTTTTCTCCTCCTGAAAAACCTTTGTTTAGAGATCTATGGATCATTTCTTTGTTAAAATTTAAATTTTCAACAGAATCTTCTATTTCTTTAATGAAATTAAAATAATTAATTCTTTCACCTGAGATTTCTTGAATTGAGGTTTTAATAAATTCACTATTTGTAACTCCTTCTATTTCTGTTGGATCTTGCATAGCTAAAAAAATTTTTCTTTTTCCTCTTTCATCGACAGTTAACTGACTAATAGATTCACCATTAAATATAATATCTCCATCTACTAATTCATACTTTGGATGACCCATGATTGTTTTTGATAATGTTGATTTACCTGTTCCATTAGGCCCCATAATTGCATGAATTTCGCCATTTTTTATTGTTAATGATAAATCTTTAATAATTTTTTGGTGATTTTCTTTAGCTTCGACAGTAATATTTTTTATCTCTAACATTGTCTCACTCCCTTATTTAATTATATACAATATTTAATAAGAAAAATGTTGCTTTTTAAAACAATCATATTCTACCATATTTTTTATAATTTTTAAAGTGTTTAAGAATTCTTGCTGGATTTTACTAATTTTTTAATTCAAAAAGAATTACAAACTTCCAACTAATAATTTTATTTGTTTATTAGTTTCATTCATAATTCTTCTAGTTTTAAATATCCATTGTAATAGTTATTACATAACTAAATCAAGTAAGCTATCATAACTATCAACGACATCATATTTTACTGTATCATCGCAGATACATTCAAAATGCTTTTTAGTGCATGCTATTTTTGCTTTTTCAATATCTCTTAATTGTATAGAATCCATACTACCCTTTGTCTCTGCAATAAAATATACATATTTAAATGCAGGATTGTCAAAGACTATTGCCCAATCTGGATTATAGTATCCAACAGGTGTAGGTATTTTAAATTTATTAGGTAATTTAGCATATACAGAAACATTCCCTGTTTCTAACTTTTTAGCAAAATTCATTTCGTTTTTTGAATCTGTAACTAAAAAGTTGTAAATATGCTTTTTAACTTTCATTGCATTTACTCCAAGTTCTCCACGAACATTTTTCATATTAAATATCTCATTTGAATATTTTTCATCTCTTTTATGATAAGTTATACCATCAATAACTACAAGTGCTTTTTCATTATTTATTATTTTAGAAGTCATTCTAATAAATCCTTCTGGATTATACTTATATATTTCAAATTTTTCTTTTTTAATTTTCTTTAAAATATTTATTATAGTTTTTCTAGTTAAGCCAGTATCTTTTGTTAATTCGCCAATCAAATCATATTCAATTTGAGATGAGGTTAAATCATCAACAACCGTTACTTGTGATTTATTCTCTACCATAGATTCTTTACTATTAATTGTCTCAGAAGAAATTGTTTCTTTTTGACTTCCCTCTGTAATTCTAACTTTCATCTTTTTCATATTAAGTTTATTATTTATTGAATTTACTGCTTTTTCTATTAGCTCATCAGTATCAAAATCTACTTCATAAATTGTTTTTACATTTATTTTATTCCATAAATCTTGAAATTCTTTTTTCATAAAATTATCATTTGGAGTTAATGATTTAATATGTTCTTTTCTAGCATCATTTATTGGTTTAAAATTATCTGCATTAATAATTTTATTTAACATATTAATAATTTCAACTTTAAATGAATCAAAATTATATCCAAAACTAATTTTATTATTTTCTAAATCCTCTAAATATTTATCAGTTATTTTAAAATCATCATCAATATAATTTTTATTTTTCATATCAGACATAAAATTAAATGTATTTTGATTATCAAATTCTAATATATTTCCATCTTTATTAGATATAACTTTATTAAATAGCCAGTCCATGGTAAGTTTAGTAGGTCTATTAGTTAATGAGGCAGCCATTTCTGTTTGTAAAGATTTTGCAAAACTATCATAAGATTCACTTGCAATAACAGTTAATGTATTAATATTATGAAAACTACTTTCAAGTACTTTATAATCCATTCTATCCCCATCATTATTTACACAAATACGAAGTCCTCTACCAATTTCTTGTCTTTTACTTATTTCGGAATTGCTATGTTTTAGAGTACATATTTGAAATATATTAGGATTATCCCAACCTTCTCTTAATGCAGAGTGTGAAAATATAAATCTAATAGGTTCATCTAATGACAAAAGCTTTTCTTTATCTCTCATAATTAAATCATAAGCGTCTTCATCAAAACTCAAATATTCTTTTTTATCATTTATACTTGAATTAACTTCATGTTTATTTTTATCGATAGAAAAATATCCAGCATGAACTTTTCCTGTATCAAAAGAATTCAAATACTTTGCATATTCATCATTTTGATTTTTATACTCTGCTAATGCATTAGCGTATTCTTCTTCAAAAATACGGGCATATTCTCCTTTTAAGGGAACGCCATTTTCGTAATATTTATATTTTGCAACTTCATCTATAAAGAATAATGATAATACTTTAATATTTGATTTATGTAATTCTTTTTCTTTTTCAAAGTGAGAACTTATTGTTTCACGAATTTGAACTCTTATTATATGTTCTTCAAGATTATCTCCAACAATTTGTCCTACTTGAATTTCAAATCCATTAGTAAATAATACTTTATCATATTGATCATATCTACTATCTATTTCACTTACTACAAAACCTTTATATTGTGTTAAATACCCAGATTTAACATATAAGTCATCTCCTGCTTTTACTTTTATTAATTTCCTAGAACTACCTGTATTTGTTTTAACTTCTATTTCCATAAGTGCTTCTGGATCATGCTTTTGACTAATATTAACACTATCAAAAAATAAGTAAGTTTTTTCTGATTTATTATCTATAATTTCTATTCCTTTTACATCTATTTTTTTTACTAATTTTTGATTATATGCATCTATTGCATCTAATCTATAAATTTTATTATATTCTTTATCCTTTTTATGAGTTGCAGAATAGCGAATTGTAAATAATGGTTTAAATTCTTCAAATAATTTTTCTGTTTTATCCCCAAATTTTTGTGGTTCATCAATAATTAGTATTGGTCTTACTGATTTTATTACATCTATTGGTTTTCTTGATTGTAATTCATCAAGTTTATCATATATTCTTTTATTAGCAGCTCCTTTTGCAGAAAATGCTTGGTAATTTATTATCATAACTTGAATTGAATCATCAGAGGCATATGTATTTATATTGGAAATATTAGAACTATCAGAAGAATTATAAACAAAGAATTTAATTTTTTTATGATATATTTCTTGAAAATGATCTTGGGTTATTTCAAATGTCTTTTGTACTCCTTCACGGATAGCAATACTAGGTACCATTACTATAAATTTGCTCCACCCATAAGCTTTATTTAATTCATACATAGTTTTAATATAAGTATATGTTTTTCCTGTACCTGTTTCCATTTCAATAGTAAAATCATCAAGCCCAGCATTATCTGTATAATTTATATCGTTTAATTTTTGAACATTTCGTATATTAGTTCTTCTTTCTGTTTCAGTAAGTGTAATAGGATGATTTCCAAAAGAAAAAATTTCTACTTCTTCGGTCTTTTCTAATAAAGTCCCCTTACCAGTAATTTTTGTAAATTTAGCAAGTAAAGATTTTGTATTTCCCTTTTTTTGCCCTTCAAAACAATTTACAACCGACATTACTGCATCTTCTTGATATTGTTGTTGTTTAAATTTCAATTTCATTATTCTAAACATTCCTTTCCGCTTCACTACGTTTTGCTTAAGCCACAAACTGCAATGAAAATAATTATCTAA
>CANQKU010000038.1 GCA_947624535.1 uncultured Bacilli bacterium | reverse complement strand
TACAAATCAAATTAGAACTAATTGGTTTTGCTAGTTTTATATAATGTTCAACTATTAACTTTAGAATATCTTCTTGTCTTTTAGTCAACATTTTTTAACCTCCTAGCACTATAATTTTACGAGTGCTAAAATTATTATATGACTAAAATTAGCACTTGTCAACATGAAAGTGCTAATTTTTTTAAAAGTTTATTCTATATTTTCTAAGTCTACTTCAATAACTGATCTAAGCCCCATAGAAGTTGCTTTATTTTGAGATGCAACTGCTTTACTAGAAGAATTAATAAAATAAGCATTATTAGCATCAATAGAAGTTTCAAGCCAATAAGTTGAATTAGCTAAATAGGCACAATAAGCATTCAAAGAATTATTTACAGTAACAGGAATAGTGTTAGTTGGATTACAATTAGCATTTACCTCATCAAACCTAAGAAGTCTAACGGGATTAGTAACATTAGTCCAAGACTGAGTAGCTGTTTTTAAACTATTAGATATATTAGTAAAATTAGTATTAACACCAGCAAGATTATCTTTACTTATTAAAATAGCTTTATTATCTTTAGAAGTAATATAATTAAAGACAGTTACATATTGACTATCACCATTAACATCACAATTTATTTCTTCACCAGGTGTAAACTCAACTCCCCCCTCTTTCTTTTTACATATGATTTTTTTTGTAGAAATACGAGTTCCATCTAAATTTTTAATAATTTCTTCAACAAACTTTTTATTATTATTTCTAGCAAAAGACATAGTACTCATAAGTAACGTCATCAAAAGTATCATAACTACTAATAGTCCATATAATATCGTAGAAATAGCAAACCCTTTATTATTTAATTGTTTCACACTTATCACAACCCTACCTATTTTAAGCATATCATATTTTTCTTAAGATAACTACCCACTTATTACCATATTTTTTAAATTTTACTAAGTCAAATTTATCACTATATACTATCTTTTTAAAGTCATCACTTTCACAAATAACTAAACTACCACTATTAAGTATATTACTGTTTTCCATAATTTTAAGACAATTTTCTATATAATTTGTTTGATATGGAGGATCTAAAAAAACTATATCTATTTTAGTATTAGCCAAAGTTTTTAAAGCAGTTTGATAATCCATATTTAATATATTTGATTTATTTGTAATATCTAATGTAGAGATATTTTTCTTTATTATATTAAATGCCTTACTGTTAACATCATTAAAATAACAATATTTAGCTCCTTGACTAATCGCTTCTATTCCTAAGTTACCACTACCAGAAAATAAATCTAGACAAACACTATTTGAAATATCATCTTGTAAAATAGCAAAAATACTTTCTTTAACTCTACTCATCGTAGGTCTAGTTCCATCTAAGTCATAACCTAAGATATTTCTTCCACCTAAACTACCACTAATTATTTTCATTCACACAAACCTCCCCTACCACTAATAGAATTTAGTTTTTGATTTATTTGTAATATTAAAAAATTAACCTCATTTTCAAAAAGTTTATACTTAGCAATAAGTGGATTATGAAGTAGTTCATCTCTCAAGCTTATATCTTTACTCTCATGATACTTCGTTAGTTTTTCTACTAAATCTGGATTACTATAAATTTTATTTAGAAGATCATCTATTTCTATAAAAACAGGTAATGAATTTAATAATTTTTTTAACTCATCTAGTTTTTCATATAATTCTAACATGTATTCCTCCATTATTTATCTACTCTTTAATATTTTATCAAAAAATATGAAATGTATCAATAATCACCTATAAAATGATAGAGGATGCTATAATAACTTAATATGAAAGAGGATAATAGGTTTGATTAAATCTAGTATCTATGTAAAATAACAATTAAAAAGAGCTAAAATTATTATTAGTTCTTTTTAGTTAATTGTTTTACTTTAGCATGATTTGACAAAGTATTAATTAGTCTTTGATGAAGTTCATCTTCTTCTGGTGTATAAAAACTTTTAGCACTATGATTTTTTGTTATAATTAATTCCTGAATTGAGATTGTATCTAATGAGTCATTTTTATTTTTACTTGAAAAATAATCTATGTAACACTCTAAATCTTTAACTCCACCAGATTTTAGGTATTCATTTATAAATGTTCTCAAGCCAGCATCTGAATAATCAACTGCATACTTCATTGGAATATCTTTATTTCTATTAAATTCTTTAGCAAATAAGAAAGCTCTACGAGGACCCATTCTTCTTCCACCACGCTCTATAATTCTATACATGGCACAATTTAACATACCCTCTCTTTGATATGATAAATTATCAAACTCTTCAATTGCTTGTTCTAATTCATTATTTTCAGGTAAGCTAATACCTCTATTTTTAAATAATTCTACTACTTCTTTTAAATGCATACCTGTTAATTCCTCGTCTTTTATAACAGGTTTAGTAAACACATTTAACATAGTATAATTGGAAATATCTTCAGCACTTTCTACAAAGCCATCATCTGTTAAATGAAGATGAGCAGACCTATGTTTAGGTTCTAAATAAACTATATCTCTATATTTTGGATTTGAAAAATAAATTCTATCTTCTATAGGTAATGATTTTATAAATAAACGCATATTAATAGAGTTCCAATCATCATAAGCTTCTTTATTATAATCTATTAATCTATTAACTTCATAATCTGAATATCTTAATTCATACCATATGGCAATCTTTTCTATTAAACTTTTAAGTTTTACACAAAGATAATATTTTTCAATATCAGAATTATTATTTTCCACCATGCATTCTTTATTCCACTTAATAAATTGATCAATTTTTTCATCTAAATTAACTATATTAGAATCATCTTTTAAATCATCTTTATTAGTAGACTTTGTAATTTTTTCTCTAAATTTAAACAAAAAATCTTTCATATTCAACTTCGAAACCTCCAAATTTATATCCTCAAGTAAATTATAACACATTTTTTAGACTTTTCGTATCTTTTATTATTTTTGTTATTAATACTTTAACTTATATAGTTTACTGTCAAATAATTATTAAATAAATTTTATATGAATATATTATAGTTAAGAAAAAAGAACTTTTATATAAAAGTCCTCAAATCATATTTCTTTTCTTCTTTTTAATATTGCTCTTAGCCTAGTCATAGGAATAAGAGTTTCTTTAACTTCTAGATTATTGTATTTTTCTAATCTTCTATTTTTACAAGAACCGCCTCAGGTACATAAAGAATTCCATCTTTATATAGATATGGCATACCCCAAGTAGATTTTTTTCCACTTTCATAACTAATTTCTACAATAACCCAGTTATTATCAACAACTTCAGAATTTTCAGTAAATTCATATACTGTATTATCATCATCATTTTTGTTTTGCCATTTACCAACTAATTGTTCTTTTGTTATTGTGTATTTATTATTAGATGATTGATTATTTTTAATATAACTAATTGTTGAATTTAATGTTTTATTAGTAGCTTCTAAAGAAGATACTTTATTAGTTAAAGCTAAGTTATTTTGAGTTAACTCTTCAATTTTCTTGTTATTAGAGTTAATTGTCATTTTTAAATTATCAGTAGTATTATTTTCATTAGATAATTGTTCAATTTGTTGTTTAGCAGTAGCTAATTCTTCTTCTAAAGTTTCAATCTTTTCATTACTTCTCTTTACTTGTTTTATTAAGTCTTCCTTATTTAGATCTTCAACTTCTTGTTGAGTGTTATCTAACTGTTCTTTTAGTTTTTCCATTTCTTGATTAAGATCTTTAGCACCACAACCTGTTAAAGCTAAAGCTAAAATCATAATTAAAATTAAATTTTTTACTTTTTTCATTTGTTATTCTTCCTTTCTTATAGCTAAAATCCTGCGATAATGTCTAATTTTAGCGCTTCTTATCGAATTATTATAACAAATAGTTTTAAAAAAGCAATTATTTTTCTACTTAATTATAAAATTTAATACATAAGTATTGCATTAAAAAAACACTTGTTTGATATAATGCTCATGGATACATTTGAAATATATCAGGTGCTTTCCCTTTCATTTATCTAAAGATAAAAGAGAGGTGGTGGTATTTATGACGAAAAGAGAATTTTCTCAATTTATTATAATATTGCTCCTATTCTTAGTCGTAATTATTTTACTTCTAAAATAGCAAAAACATCTGATTTCAACAATCGTTGATTTCAGATGCAATCCATAAGGGATAACATCTGATTCAGGCAATCAAATGTATCCTTTTTTATTTTATGCAAGGTATCCTTGACGTATTCATCATAACATAAAAACATGACTTTATCAAGCAAGTTTTCTATATTTTTCAAATCAACAAATATAGCTTTAATATAAACATTTATACATTTTCTCTTGTACTAAAAACAAATGTTTGGTATAATGTTTACAGGGAAACTTAATTGTTGAGTGCTTGCCAACTTTCTTTTAGGAAGGAGGCTTGATATATTTATGAAGAAAAAAGATTTATTAATCTCATTTCTAATATTAATTATCATTTTATTAGTAGCATCTATAATGATACTATGCATAAAGAAATAGCACTCAATCTAGCATAGATTAAGTGCATACCAATCATTGGTAAGTACTCAACTTAGCGAAGTTAAGTCTTCCCTAATTTATTTTATGCAAGGTACCCTTGACGTATTCATCATAACATAAAAACGTACTTTCATCAAGTACATTTTTCTATTCTTACTCGAATTTTTTCGAGTTTTGTATCTACATGGTGTCCTTGGGCAGATTCGAACTGCCGGCTTTCCCTTTAGGAGAGGGATACTCTATCCAACTGAGTTACAAGGACATAATGGCATTACTAGTATAACATAAAACAAAAGAAATAGACCATACTAATAGCCTATTTTTGTATAAAATTTATAAAGAATATCATCAAAAACGTTGCAGCTGCTTTTACTTGTTTACAACTACTTTTATATTTTTCATAAATTCCTGCGATATCATCTACAATATCTACAATCCAACTTTCTAAATATCTAGGAGGTGTTAGTGTTACAGGAAACATATGGGTTTTTATAATATCTTCTTCTCTATCCGTTAAATCATAATACTTTTTAGCATTTTCCAAAGCATAATTTGGATGATTTTGTAAGGCTTTAAAAGAAGAGTCATTTTTTGTTTCATTTAGGAAAAAGTCATGTAGTAGTGCTGCTCTTGTTGTTTCTTTATAATTTAGTCTTAATAACTTAGTAATCCAATATGAATAATAAGAAACTCTTATTAAATGTTCAAATCTATTAATTCCATGATGAGCTTGTTTTTTAGTTTTCATAAACTCATTATTATTTAATATTGGTAGGATAATATTTTGAAATTCCTCATTATAGTGTAATCTATTTATCATTAAATCCTTCACCCTTTATTTACATCTAATTTTTGCTACCTTATAATCATATCATACCATATGGTATTTGGCAAGAAAAATGGATTTCGTAATAATTAGCAAAATTTGGATACAAACTCCCTATTCATAGTATATTCAAAATAATAAACTATGTTACTAATAATTATTTTTGACATTTTTTGACAATAGTTACCTACACTAATTCTTCAATAATTTTATTTAATTCATCCATCTCTTCTGGCGTTGGCTCTTTCTTATCTAATTCCTTATTAAACCAAGCAGGTAACACCTCTTTTTGTGAAGTATTTTTAGGATAAGTTTTTTCTTTAGATATCATTTTTTTCATTTTCTTATGTTCTTTTTCAGTAATTCTCATCGCATCTTCTACAGTTTCAATATTAAGACGACGCCACTGTCCAACTATTGTTTCAATATAATTTTTATTTAACTTTTGATTATTAATTTTTAAAACATAAGCAAGTAATACATTTACAACTCCAGGTGAAAGTTTTTGATCAATTAATAAGTTCTCTACTAATTTTAAATCTCTACTAGTAGGTTCAGCTCCCTTATATTTAGCACGTAAATATTCGTATGGTGAAATATTTTCAAAAGCATATACCATCTTAGCCCATTTACTATTATCACCAGTAGGTTTTTTCAAATAATCTGGCTGTTTATTATAAATTAAAGTTGGTAGTCTACCTCCCTCTTCAAACTGATAATAATTCCTACAACTTTTTCTTAATAAGGTCTTATCAATAAGTCCTCTTTCATTAATAGCATCTCTTACCAGTGTTACCATAACAGCATCATCAAGATGATAAGTATAAGCTAAAGCATTGATTAAATTTTTGACTTCCATTGTAAAACAACGCTCATTTACCATATCTTTTGGTATCGAAGAAATTAATAAATTAAAGTCTATTGACTGATTAAGAACTAAATTACTACTATTTTTACTAACAATATCTTCATGAAGCTCTATACTCTTTCCTGCAACTGAGGTGAATACCTCATTAAATGAAGAAGTAATATCTTCATAATCTTTTAAATTTAATCTAGGTATTTTATAATAGTCAATTAATTTATCATATTCTTGTTTACCTAAATTATTATATAAAACTACATTTAAAATAGGATGATTAAAAAATTCACTAGCAGAAATAGGAGAATATAATAAATATACATAGTGATTAATATTGGACTTTTTGAAATAAGTTTTTAAAAGACCAACTGCTTCTAATTTTTCTCTAGCAGTTACAATACGTTCTAGACTAAGTTGCATTGTAGCCATTAAATGATGATGAGTTAAGTCATCACTTAAGATTTCTAATTTATCTAAGTCATCAATAAAAGTAAAATATAAACTTACTGCTGTATAACCTATAATTGGCTGATATAACATTGTAATTAGTTTTCTATCATTACTATTAATAATAGTTTTATTTACTACTGTATAAGTATCAGCTGGTAATATAGTTAAATTTTTCTTCATGAATATCACCTTTACTATATAATAAACGAAATAGAAAAAAAAAGAAAGAGATAAATTAAAATCCCAAAAAGTGAATTACGTCTTGTGATGATATTTTCATAAAGAAAATAAATGCAAAAGCTATTAATAGGAATGGTCCAAATGGGATTACTTTTTCTTGTTTTTTAGTATATAGAGCTACTGCCATAGGTAGTGCAAATAAGCTACCTAAAAAGATTGTAAGAGTTCCAAGAAGTGGATCTAGAACTAATCCAAATAGAAACATCATTTTGACATCTCCTCCACCCATACTTTCTCTTTTAAACATTTTATTACCTAATGCCATAATAGCATACATGATGATAAATAAAAAAATGCCAACTAGAATATGATATAAGACTCCTACTATCCCTGATAAAGCAAACTGACATATGATAAAGTAAATACTAAAAAAAATTAATATTTCATCAGGAATAATTAAATAAGTTAAGTCACTTACTATAACAATTACTAATAAAGAGATAATTCCAATTGCTAAAATAAGTTCAAAAGATAGACCAAAGCTATAGTATGATACAGCAAATAAAATTCCTGTAAAAAATTCAATATAAGTAGAAAGTGAATCGATTTTTTTCTTACAATGAGCACAGCGTCCTCTTAAGCATAAATAAGATATGATTGGTACCATTTCAAGTAAAGATAAAGTATGAGAGCAATGATCACATTTAGAACGTGAAATAATAAATGGCTCATGTTTAGGTAATCTTAATCCAACAACTGTATAAAAAGAACCCATATATAATCCTAGAATAAAGAATAATACTAAATATAAAATACTCATCATCTTCACCTATTGTATCTTTCCATAAATATCAAACATTGGCACAATAATAGATAGTAAAATTACACCAACAATAACAGCTAAGGCAATAATCATCATTGGTTCTATTAAACTTTTAATCTGATTAATTAAACTTTTATGTAGACTTTGAAAGTGAGTTGCTACTTTTTCCATCATTAAACCTAATTGACCAGTGTTTTCTCCTGTTACTAACATTTCATAAGCAACAACGGGAAATGCCCATTCCCCTTTAAATGCTTTAGATATCGAATCTCCCTTTCCTAAATTATCTAAGGTTTTAGAAATAATTTTTTTATAAACTTCATTATTCGTAATTCTTGATAAAATCTCCATACTATCAGTAATAAAAACTCCATGATTTAAAAGTGATGCAAATGTCTTAGTAAAATTAGCTACCTCATTATAAATAATTATATTTCCAAATACTGGAAGATGCATCAATAATTTTTGAACACTCATTCTAAAAGAAATAATATTTTTATATAAATAAACAAAGACTCCAATTGTTCCTCCAACTGCTAAAATAATCCAAAGATAATTGGCTTTTAAAAAGTCACTCGCTCCAATTATGAATAAGGTAATACCAGGTAATTCAGCATCTTGACTTTCAAACATTTGAACAAATTGAGGAACTAGATAGATTAACATAAAGATCAATACCCCAATTGCTAAAAATAAAACAACAACTGGATATGTCATAGCACTTACCATTTGTTTTCTAGTTTGTTCCATAGAAGTATAATAGTCAGCCATATCATCTAATATTGTTGGTAAGTCACCTGTCATTTCAGCAGTTTTTATCATATTAATTAATAATTTTGGGAATTTATTTTGTTGTTTTGACATAGCATCAGATAAGTTTTCACCCTTTAATAAGTCATAAACTAAACGTTCATAAGCTCTTTTTTCATTTGGTTTAACAGCTTGTTTTGACAAAATTCTAACCGCATCAACTAATGGAATACCTGCTTTTATATAGGTAGATAATTGAGTAAGTGAAAAAGCTAAAGCTCCAACTTTAATTTTTCCATTACCACCTAGTTCAATGTCATATGGCTTTTTAACTTCAACTTTTAAAACTTCATAACCCTCTGTTGTTAAAAAGCCTTTAACGTCACTTTCACTTTCAGCATCAAAAATACCAGTAACTTTTTTCTTATTACTATTTAAAACTGTATATCTATAAGTAATAAGTTGTTTATCTTCTTGTTTTTTAGCATCATCTGGTGCTAAACCTGAAAAGTTATCTATAACTTTTTTTTCTTGTTCTTGGCCTTGTTCTTTTTTAACTTCATTTTTTACAATACTTTGTTGCCTACTTTTTTCTAATTTTTTATTTTCTATTTTTTCTTCTACTTCGCTACTTGATTTTTTTATCAACTTAGAAGGAAAACTTAATACTTTACTGACGATATGATAAATCATAATAAATGGTTTCATTACTGTCTCCATAGTATCTCAATCCCTTCTTAGTCTACTCTATTATCAATTATACCATAAAATAGTAGATATACAACTAATTTTTAGAAACAAATTAAATGCACGCTAATTTTTATTTGGAATTCCGCTTTATTTAGAAAAACTGCAATAAGTATGTTTATAATAGTATTTATGTTTCT
>CANQKU010000037.1 GCA_947624535.1 uncultured Bacilli bacterium | reverse complement strand
GAACAAATTAAATATACAGTTACCTTTAAGGCTATAGTAGATGATGAAGAAAATACAGAATTTCTTACAGATAACACAGTACAATTAATTTATCCATTTAAATTAACTCAAGAACAAATACCACAAACACCAGAAGGCTATATCTTGTTAGGTTGGAAAGATGATAATAATGGACCAATAAATAACAATAATCTTTCTAATCGTATTTTTACAAGAGATACAACTATAACTGGAATTTGGGTAAGCAAAAAATTTACTGTTTCATTTGATACCGATGGTGGAGAAACTATAGGAGATGCCTTAATTAGTTATGGCAAAACATTAATTTCGCCAGGTGAAGCTATAAAAATGAGTACAGATGAATATAACGCTTATGAATTTGTTGGTTGGTATAAATGCTTAAATGATGATTGCACTAATTTAGAGCAAAAAGAATTTGATTTCGAAAATACTCCAATAACAGAAAATACGAAACTTAAAGCTAAATTTGATAAAAAAGTATATACTAATAAAGTAGTTGCTAAATTTGTTGATTCATTAAAAGAAGATGATTTCTTTGCTTATACTATCGAAGATATTAAGATGACATTTAATATAAAAAATAGAACTGCTTCATTATCTAAAAATTTTGATTCAATGACAGTTGCTTTACAAAAAGCATTAAAAGTAAAAAATATTGAAAATATTACATTAAATTATAATACAGATGAACCTTTGAAATTAACTAAAGATTCGAATGTTTATGATGAAATGAAAGAATTCTTGACTAAGTTATCAGGTGTAGAATATAATACTGCTCAATTAAAAGATTTAAACGGTAAAAAATTTACCATGACAGTTAATTTAGCTGAAGGATACACCGATGAAGAAAAAGATAGTAAAGATGTTTATGAAGTTGAATTTACTGCTGATTACATTGAAGTACATAATGAAACAGAGTTAAATGCTGCTTTAACAAGTGGTAAAGAAATAATTATTGATAATTGGTCTGGTAATATTAATAGCCCAATCACTATTAATAATGATGTAGTAATCGATGCGGAAAATACTAATATAACTTCTAATATATCTGATAATAAGTATACATTTATTATAAATTCTGGTAATGTGGTAATTAAAGATTTAACTTTAACTATCGATATATTAAAACCAGAAGAATATGATAAAAATCAAAAGCAAGCAAATAAAGTAAAAAATACAGTTGGTATTAAAGTTGAAAAAGATGCAATTTTAACAGTTAATAACTTCCACGTAAAAACTAAAGACAAAATTGATGAATTTACTATAGGTGGTCAACCATTAAATGCTAGTACTGTAACAATAAATGAAAATGCAGCAATCGAACTTTATGGAACATTATATGGAAGCGATATATCTTATGATAGTGAAATATATGGAAGTCCAACTGTTTTAGCTCGTAAAAAAGGCGATAAAGATGGTGAAGGCATAAAAGATGCAGAAATGAATCTAAAAGGATTAAGTAGTCAAGATAGAATTTATAATGTTATTAGGACTGATAATATGAATAATTCATATGATAATTTAGGAGATGTTGTAAATACATTTACTAATTATTATAAAGATTATAATCATTCATATTTATCATTTGCTTGGTATAATTCTGATAAGTCTAGTATTCATCCATTTGCTTTCTTATATGGTGAAAATTTAATAATTCCAAAAATTTTTACTGAAACTGGAAACGATTATAATTATCAAAAAACTGATGGAGAGTATCAATTAACAGGATGGAAATCTAGAAATTTTGACGGTATTAGAACATCACAAGAATTATCTGAAATAAAAATAAATAGTAGAGATACATATTATTTATACACTAACTATACTAAGCAATAAAGAAAAGTAATAGTTAAGTATGTAGATAAAATTGTGTACATAAAAAATCTTTCCATGATTAAAAATGGAAAGATTTTTATTATGTAAGATATAAGTATTTTATTTTTATAATATATAAAGTTCAATATATTTTAATTTTTTAATCTTTAATTATATTATAACTTTAAAAATTCTGATATACTGTATATAGGTGATTTGTGATGATAAAAGTAGTTGCAGCTTTAATTGAAAAGGATGGTAAATATTTAATTGCTAGAAGATCAACTGGATCGGAAGAGGTTCTTTATAAATGGGAATTTCCTGGCGGAAAAGTTGAACATGATGAATCTGAAGAACATGCTATTGAAAGAGAAATTAGAGAAGAATTCGAAATGAATATACAAGCAATTCAATTTTTAACAAATAATATTTGTGAATATCCTAATAAAACAATTGATTTGCGATTGTATGAATGCAAGTATTTAAATGGAAAATTTCATTTACATGATCATTCTGAATATAAATTTGTTAATAAAGAAGATATTTTAAATTTTGATTTATGTCCAGCTGATATTCCATTAGCCAAATATGTAAAAGATATTAAAACATTAAAGAGGTGAAGTATGAAAGATTTATTTTTAACCAATTATTCTGATATATCATTTTTAGAAAAACTAAAAAATTGTTTTAGAAAATGTAATTCTTTTGAATTATCAGTTAGTTTTATAAAAAATGCTGGATTAGTTTTATTTCAAAAAGAAATAGAAAATGCTTTAGAAAGAGGAGCAAAGGGCAGGCTTATTACTTCTACTTATCAGAATTTTACCGATATTGCTTCTTTAAATAATTTTCTTACTTGGCAAAATAAATATGATAATTTTGAATGTCATGTTGATATGAATTGTTTTGGTGAAAATGGTTTTCATTCCAAAGGATACCTATTTAAATACGATGATTCTATTGAAATAATTGTTGGTTCGTCAAATATTACTAGATTTGCTTTACTAAAGAATATTGAATGGAATATTTCTTTGGTTTCAACAGAAAATACGGATTCATGTAAAGCCGCTATTGAAAATTTTGAATATTTATGGGAGAGAACTTTTGAATTAAGTGCGGATATTATTAAACAATATAAAGTGATATTAGATTATGCAATAGCAAAATGGGATATGGATTATATAAATCCTTTAACTCAAAATATAGGTCCTAATTTTATGCAAATAAAAGCTTTAAAAGAAATTGCAAGATATAGAGATATGGGAGTTAAGCGAGCATTAATAATAAGTGCTACGGGATCTGGTAAAACTTATTTAGCTGCTTTTGATGCAAGAAATTTTGACGCAAAAAAAGTTTTATTTGTAGTTCATAGAGATACTATTTTAAAAGATGCAAAAAAAACATTTATGAGTGTATTTGGTGCAGAAAAAACTTGCGGTTTATATACTGGTAATTTAAAGGAATTAGATTGTGATTTTCTCTTTGCTTCAAGTACTATGTTAGCAAGACATTTATCTGAATTTAAGAAAAATGAGTTTGATTATATTTGTTACGATGAGGTTCATCACATAGTAGCTGAATGTGGGAAAAAGATATTAAATTATTTTAATCCAGAGTTTTTGCTTGGATTAACTGCTACACCAGAAAGAATGGATAATCAAGATATATTTGAATTATTTGAACAAAATGTCCCATTTGAATTAAGACTTAGAGATGCTATTAATAATGATTTAGTTGTTCCTTTTCATTATTATGGTATAAGAGATGATTTAATTGATTATGGTAAGGATGATAAAAATAAAGTCTCTAAAAATATTGCTGAAGCTAAAAATGTTGATTTTATAGTCCAAGAAATAGAAAAGCATAGATTACCAAAGAAAAAACTTAAAGCAATTGCATTTTGCACTAACCTTGCTCATTGCTCTTTAATGTCTAAAGAATTTTCTAGTCGCGGATATTCGGCTATTGCTTTAACTGGTGAAAACAATACTGGAGAAAGGATTAAAGCATTTAATAATTTGCAAGATGAGAATAATGATTTAGAAATTATTTGTGCAGTTGATATATTGAATGAAGGTGTGGATATACCAGCTATTAATACTGTGTTATTTTTAAGACCAACTGAAAGTTCAACAATTTTTTTACAACAATTAGGAAGAGGTTTAAGAAAATATAAGAATAAGAAATATTTGACTGTTTTAGACTTTATTGGTAATGATTATAGAAGATCAATACAAATAGCTTTAGCGCTTGGCACCTTAGGTAAAACTACATATACTGAAAAATCATATCTAAAAAAACTAATTGAAACAGATTATAATTCTTTAAATCTTCCAAATGTAGAAATTCATATTGATGAGCTATCAAAAAAGGAGATAATTAAATTTATTGATATTGAAAATTTTAATAAAAAAGCTATTTTAAAGAAAGATTATGAAAATTTTAAAAAATACTTAAATAAGAATGAAATACCAAAACATACGGATTATTTAGAATCTGAAATAGCGCCTGATTTTAATAGATTTATAAAATGCAAGATAAATGGAAAACGAATCAAATCTTATTATGAATTTTTAGTTGCGATAGGTGAAGAAAATTTACCAATATTTACTGATGAAGAAATAGAATTTATTGATTCGATTGAAGAATTATTGCCAATAGTAAGAATAGATGAGTATTTAATTATAAATTATTTATTACATCATAATGATATAAATTTGAATGAACTTATTGGATATAATTCTAGAGTGACAGAAGATACTTTGAATAATGCAATAGAATTTTTGACTGATAAAGGCATATTAGTTTACAATCATTTGCGTATTGAAAATATATCTAATATAAATAATTATTTAGAAAATTTAATTAATTATGGTATAAATAGATATGAAATTGAATTTGGAGATTTTGAAGGAAAGTATAAGTTATATGCAAATTATTCAAAAGAGCAAACAATAACCTCTATCAACAAAAAATATACAATGGATATTAAAATAAAAGGTTCATATTTTGATACTGAAACAGGAAATACTTATATATATGTTGGATTAAAAAAAGATAAGGCTAAACAAGAAAGAACAAATTATAAAGATAAATTTATTAGTCCAATAGTATTTCAATGGGAAGCAGAAAATAATACAACTATTGATAATAGTATAGGATTAAAATTAAAAAATACAAAAAATGTATATTTATTTGTTAGAAAAATGGATGAAGAAGATAATATAGTTCTTCCATTTACTTATTTTGGGACAGGTAAGTTTACCAACATGAGAAAATCTCAAATTATTAATCAAAAAACAAAAGAAGTTTATCAAACTTTATTATTTGATATTCAATTAGATAATACTGTACCCGAAGAATATTTTTTAGATTTTGAAATTCCAAATTAAATATAATTTTAATTGTTGAATTTTCATCATATTCTTTATATTATCCTCAATTTGAATATTTGGTAAGATATAAATTATATAATTTAACGTTAGCTATTTTTTAAAATAAGGCGAAATTTTTAGAGATATTTTTGGCATTGATAAAAAAGTAATTTAGCTAAAATATTGGCATTTAATAATTATGAGGACGATAATTACGTTATTGTTCCTGTTTCCTCAATAGGTGATTTAATTGATGAAAGTCGGCAACAAAAAAATTGTGTTCGCACCTATGGAGAACAAATCGCCAATATCGAATGTCAAGTTTATTTTATACACAAAAAATAAAATATTATTAAATCTTTTAGGACAATTGAGGTTCGTAATAATAAAATAGTACAAGCAAGATTAAAATATAATGTATTACCAAGTGATGAAATAAATAAAATTTTGGAAAAATGGCAAAATAAATTAATTCTAATTTTATTGGAAGAATAGTTTAATTTTTGTAATAATGGAGTGGATTAATATTAGAAAATATATAATAAGTATAGTAGTTATTTTTATTCTCTTAATGGTGATTTATATATTAAATAATAAAAATAGTAAATTTAATGATCAAACAATTAGAAATAAAGTAGAGGAATATGAAGCAATGAAAGTAATTATAAATAATGAAGAATATGAAATAAATATCGAAAATAATGAAACAGCAAAAGAATTTATTCAATTGTTACCACTAGAATTAGAAATGAATGAATTAAATGGTAATGAAAAATATTATTATTTAGGCCAAAAATTACCTACTGATCCGAAATCAATAGGACAAATTAGGCAAGGTGATGTTATGTTATATGGTAATGATTGTTTAGTGATCTTCTATAAAAGTTTTAATACAGTTTATAGTTATACTAAAATAGGTCATATTGATAATTTACCAAATTTAAGTAATAATAATATTAAAGTCAATTTTGTTAAATAAAAATTATTATATTATTAACTAAAAAAATGCTATAATTAAATTATAAAAGTAGGTGATATTATGTACGATATAATTATTATAGGTGCGGGGCCGGCTGGACTTACGAGTGCCCTTTATGCTTTAAGAGCCAATAAAAAAATTTTAATTTTTGAGGCTAAGAATTATGGCGGCCAAATTATAAATGCCAGTAATATCGAAAATTATCCAGGTATTTCTTCAATTTCTGGTTTTGATTTTGCGACCAATTTATATAATCAAGTGAAAAATTTAAATGGTGAAATAAAATATGAAACAGTTATAAGAATTGAAGAAGATAAAACTGTTATTACAAATAAAGATAAATATAAAGGTAAAGCAGTTATTATCGCAACTGGTGTAACATCTAGAAAGTTAAATCTTCCTAATGAGGAAAAGTTTATTGGAAAAGGAGTATCATATTGTGCTACTTGTGATGGCAATTTTTTCAAAAATAAGATTGTAGCTATAAATGGTGGTGGTAATACAGCTTTGGAAGATGCTTTATACTTGTCTTCGATAGTCTCTAAAGTATACTTAATTCATCGTCGTGAAGAATTTAGAGGAGATGCTAAATATTTGGATGAATTAAAAAAGAAAGATAATATTGAATTTATTTTAAATTCAAATATAGTATCATTAAATGGTGATGAAAATTTAGAATCAATTACACTTGAAGACATAAATAATAATATAAAAGAAATAAAAATTGATGGTTTATTTATTGCGATTGGGCAAGAACCTAAAAATGCCGTTTTTAGCAATGTAGTTGAGTTAGATTCTAAAGGTTATATCATTTCTGGCGATGGTGTACATACTAAATTACCAGGTATTTATGTTGCTGGTGATGCTCGTGTAAAAATTTTAAGACAATTAACAACTGCTGTCAGTGATGGTAGTATTGCGGCAACGATTGCGATAAAAGAAATAAATTAAAATAATTAATTGAAATATTATGTGCTAAATAACATTTTAAATTTTTTCCTGTTTAAAAAATTGCTAATAAGTAAAAAAAGTGCTATAATTTATAATTGTATAGATTTTTATTTAGATAAGAGGGAAGTAAATGGCTAGTAAGAAAAAAAATAAACAAATAAAACCAAAAACAAAGAAGACAATATGTATATTAAGTGCAATTTTATTTTTTATTTTTTTATTTGTATCTTTGTTATTAATGATAAATATATTTAAATTAAATATGTTACCTTTTAAAATTGTATTGCCAATTATGTTAGTTGATATTGGTCTTATAGTTTTGTTCGCAATTTTCAGTTTAAAGCAGAAAATTAAATGGAAGATTAAAGTAATATGTGATATTTTTATGATTATTTTGTCAGTATGTTTATTTTTTGCTAGTCACTATATTGATAGAACGCTGTCTTTTTTTAAAACAGTTACCGATAATAATTATGAAGTGGAAAATTATTATGTATTAGTTTTAAAAGATAGTAAATTAAAAAATAAAGATGATTTAATAGATAAAAAAGTTGGTTTTGTTGATAAATTGGGAACTACTAATGAGGCATTAGATAAATTAAAAGAAGAAGTCACATTTGAAAATGTTAATATTAAAAGTATTTTTGAACTTGGAAATTCTTTATTAGATAAAGATGTTGATGCAATTTTAATGGCCGATTATCATAAAGCAATTTTAGATGAGGAAATTGAAAAATTTGATTCGCAAGTAAGAATACTATATCAATTTACAATTCAAAAAGAAACACAAGTAGAATCTACTTCAGTAGATATAACTAAAGATGCTTTTAGTATTTATTTAAGTGGAATTGATACTTATGGTGCGATTGACTCGATTGCACGTAGTGATGTTAATATGGTTATTACGGTAAATCCAACGACTCATCAAATTTTACTTACTTCAATTCCTAGAGATTATTATGTTGAATTATCTTGTTATAATGCTAAAGATAAACTAACGCATGCTGGTATGTATGGTATTGATTGTTCGATTGGAACTATTGAAAATTTTTTAGATATTGATATTAATTATTATGCACGTGTTAATTTTTCTTCAGTAATTAATTTAGTTGATGTTTTAGGTGGCATTAATGTTTATTCTGAATTTACATTTAATACCTATGGTTATCAATTTTATAAAGGTTATAATAATGTAAATGGTGAATATGCTTTAGCCTTTTCACGTGCTCGTTATAATTTTGAAGATGGAGATAGACAACGCATAAAAAATCAACAAGCGGTAATAAGAGCCATCGTAGATAAAGTATTAAGTCCTGCTATTTTAAGCAAATACACTGATATTTTAGAGGCATTGAAAAATTCTTTTCAAACGAATTTAAGCGTATCTGATATTCAAAAATTAGCTAAATATCAAATTGATAAAATGCCAAAATGGGAAATCTCTTCAATTAGTTTAAATGGTAGTGATTCAGAAAATTATACTTATAGTTTTGGTTCGCAATTGTTATATGTTATGGAACCTGATATGTCGACAGTTACTTATGCCCATGAAATGATTGAAAAGACTATTAATGGTGAGAAAACTGATTTAAGTTCTACAACTGCAAATCCACAGTCAACTGATTCTAATGTTCCAGTAACTCAACCTAAAACTACTACACCTCCAACAACGACTATAACTACTACTACAACAACGACAACTACAAGACCAACTAATAATTCTTCAAGTCAATTAGAAACTAATCATGATGATAATTCTAATGATTCTGCAAATGATAAAAATGATGATGTTGCTAATAATACCGAAGATGAAAATATTGATAATAACGATAATATTGTTGAAGACGAAAAAAATGAAGATTTAAGTGATAATGATGCAAACGTTATTGAAAATGAATGATTATATAATAAATTTGGGAAAAAGTTATTTGCTTTTTTCTTTTTTTTTGTTTATAATTAAATAAGGTGATAGTATGCAGGATATAATAAAACGAATTTATGATTATTCACTTGAAGAGATTATGGGTGTTAGATTTGGTGAGTATGCTAAATCGATTATTCAAGAACGTGCACTACCTGATGTCCGTGATGGTCTAAAACCTGTACATAGAAGAATTTTGTACGGTATGTATCGTGATAAAAATACTTATGATAAAGCCTATAAAAAATCGGCTAAAACAGTTGGAAATGTTA
>CANQKU010000036.1 GCA_947624535.1 uncultured Bacilli bacterium | reverse complement strand
CGTCCCTGCTAAGGATGTAGAGCGGGCAACTGCTGCGAGGGTTCAAATCCCTCCCACTCCGCCATATGAACAAATAAGAAAACGATTGAATTTACTCAAGAGTTTTCTTTTTTTCTACTTTTAATAAAGTATAATTCATGATATACTAACTATAGATAGGAGAATGGTAAAATGCACAAATATATTAAAAAATTTTTATCAGATTATATAGATCTTAGTGACTATTATAATTTATTAGTTGATAAGACTAAAGCTTTAGAATATGTTGGAATTACCAATGAATGGCTAATTGATAATTATTATTTAATTGTAGAACACAAAAATACCATTTTTGAAGAGAAGAAACAATTGTCTAAAAAGTTAAAAAAGAGTAGTCGTATCTATCCAATTTTAAAAAAAATAGTAGAAGATTATGAATATAATTTAAATTATAAAGAGATGATTAAACGTCTTAATCATGATCAAAAAGTAAAGAATATCTTTTTTTCATATGAAGAAATATCTTTAATACCATCTTTATTATTATTTATCTATATTTCTAAATTAAATGATTTATTTCATGAGACTTATTTAGAATTAGAGGCTAAAGATGAAATATCTAAAGTAATTAAACAACTTCCTGAAAATAAAAATGTTGAACTTTCTTTATTTTTTCCAATTCTTCAACATATTGAAAATAATAAAAACTATCTATTTGAAATTAATAATCAGTTAAAAGAGTTAGGTATTAAAGCTAATCCATGTTTTAAAGAGTTAAACACTTTATTAGAAGATAAGGGAATTAGTCTCAAAGAAGTTTTAAATGAAGAATATCAAAAAAGAACTGATACTAATTTATTAGTTACTCATATTTTTAATGCATTAAAAAATCTTTTGGAATTAGATTTAGAAGATTTATATGAAAGAATTAGTAAGTGTGAAAAGTATCTAATGGAAGATGATATTTACTATCATATGAGTAGTGATACAAAACAAATATATAGAGAACAAGTAATGAAATTAGCTAAAAAAAATAAATTAAATGAGATTAAATACTTAGAAAGATTATTAGAAAATGCTAATCATGAAAATTATCATATAGGATCTCAACTTTTTACTTTTAAACGTCATGATATAAAGTTTATTGTTTATTTAACTGTTGTAGTTTTTCTTACAACATTAATAAGTTTTATCTTATCAAAATATTTTATTGCTAATAGGCTTTTAGGGCTACTTATTTTGTGGATTCCTATTTTTCAACTAGTTATGCAGCTATCTCAAGAATTTTTTCTTAATGTTGTTCCACCAAGATCATTATTTAAAATGGATTATTCTAAAAAACTACCTAAAGAGTCTGCTACTATGGTAGTTATTCCTACTATTATTGACTCAGTAGAAAAAGTTAAAGAAGTATTTGATAAACTAGAAACTTTTTATATTTTTAATAAAAGTGATAACTTATATTTTACTTTGTTAGGGGATGTAACAACTAGTGATTCGAAGTCAAATGACCAAGATAAAGTTTTAAAAGATTATGGAGTAGAATATGCTAAAAAGTTAAATAAAAAATATAAGAAAGATTTATTTTACTTTATTTATCGTAAAAGAGTTTGGAATGAGGGAGAGAAAAAATACTTAGGATACGAAAGAAAAAGAGGAGCTCTATTACATTTTAATAGAATTTTATTAGGAAAACTTACGAAAAAAGAAGAAGAAAAATATTTCTTAGTTAATACTTTATCTAATTTTACTGAAAAGATTAAATATGTTATTACATTAGATACAGATAGTAATTTAGTATTAAATTCTATTTTAAATTTAGTTGGTTGTATGGCACATCCATTGAATAAACCTGTTTTAAATAAAGAGAAAAATAAAGTTATTCAAGGTTATGCTATTATGCAACCTAGAATTAGTATTGATATTGAGTCAACTAATAAGTCAATTTATTCTCAAATTTTTGCAGGTATTGGAGGATTTGATACTTATAGTTCAAAAATTCCTAATGTCAATTTTGATCTATTTGGAGAAGGTAACTTTATTGGTAAGGGTATTTATGACTTAGAAGTTTGTGATCAAGTCTTATACCAAGCTTTTCCTGAAAACTTAATCTTAAGCCATGACCTATTAGAGGGAAATTATCTTCGTTGTGCTTATGTTTCCGATATCGAATTATACGAAAACTTTCCCGCTAATTTTTTAACAGATATTACAAGACAACATCGTTGGGCTAGGGGAGATAGTCAAATGATAGGACTTCTTCTACCTAAAATTAAAAATGGTTTAGACCAAAAAATAAAAAATCCTATGAATTGTTTTGAAAAATTTAAACTATTCGATAATATCCTTAGATTATTTTTATATCCTATGTTATTACTTATTATTTTACTTTCATTAACAATTTCAAAAAATTCTTACTGGTTTTTAGGTTTAGTTATTTTAATTATTTCTTTACCAATTTTATCTTTTATTAAATCTAAATTATATACAAAAAGAAAAAAATTAACGACAGTATACTATAAAAACTTATTATTTGGAGGGAAATCCTTATTATTAAGAACTTTAGTTGTTTTATCAACTATTCCTTATTATACATATCTTTATATGGATGCTTTCATTAAAAGTATGTATCGTTTATTTATTTCCCATAAAAATTTATTGAATTGGATTACAGCTGAAGAAGTAGAAAAAACTGTTAGAAAAGATTTAAAAAGTTATTTTTATAATTTTAAATTTAATCTTATTTTAGGTTTATTAATGCTTGGCTTAAGTATTTATTTATATAATATTCCAATGGGTGTTATAGCACTTATTTTCCTAATTAGTCCAGTTATATTATATGAAATTAGTAAAGATTTAGAAAGTAATCCAGAAGAGTTACCAGAGAAAAAAAATGAAGAGGTTAAAGACTTAGCTTATCAAACTTGGTGTTATTTTGAAGATTATTTAAAAGAAGAATATAACTTCTTAATTCCTGATAATTATCAAGAAAATAGAGAAGAAAAAGTTGATATTAGAACTTCTCCTACAGATATTGCTTTTTCTTTAATTAGTGTAATTTCAGCATATCATTTACAATATATTGATTTAGAAAAAGCGATATTTTATTTAGAAAATATTTTAAAAGCTATTAACTCATTAGAAAAATGGAATGGTCATTTATATAATTGGTATGATATTACAACTAAAAAAGTCATCTCACCAAGATTTATCTCTACCGTTGACTCAGGTAATTTAGTAGCTGCTTTAATTATTACTTCAGAATTTTTAGATACAGTAGAAGAAAAAAAAGCACAAAAACTTTGCAATCAACTAATTCGTCATACTAACTTTCAAAAACTATATACTAAAAAAGATGTTCTTAGTATTGGTTATGATGAAATAGAAGGAAAATTATCTATTTACAATTATAATAAATTTGCTAGTGAGTCAAGATTAACTAGTTATGTTGCAATATGTAAGGGAGATATTCCTAGTAAACATTGGTTTTGTCTTGATAAGTCACTAACAACTTACAATCTACATAAGGGTTTAATTTCTTGGTCAGGAACAGCTTTTGAATATTATATGCCACTTTTATTTATGAAAAATTATAAAAATACATTATTAGATGAGTCTTATCACTTTGCCTATATTTGTCAAAAAAGTTATATGGAGTCAATCAACAAAAAACTACCTTGGGGAGTTAGTGAGTCAGGGTATAATGAATTAGATAATTCCTTAAATTACAAGTATAAAAGTTTTTCAGTACCATATTTAAAAGCCCGAGAAGAAAAAGATGAAAGAATTGTTATTTCTCCATATTCATCTATGATGGTAATGTCTTTATATCCAGAAGATGTTTATGAAAATATTTTAAAATTTAAAAAATTAGATATGACATTTAAATATGGTTTCTATGAAGCATATGATTATTCAAATAAGGGTATTGTTAGAGCCTGTTATTCTCATCATCAAGGTATGATTTTAATGGGACTTACTAACTATTTAAAAAATAATATCTTACAAGAATATTTTCATCGAAATGTAAAAATAAAAACTTTTGATATTTTATTAAAAGAAAAAATTCAAGTAAAAGCTGATATTAATATGAAGATGGCTAAATACAAAAAATATAATTATCAAAAAGAACAAATTGAAAATGATATTAGAATATTTAACTATATTTCTGATATGCCAGAAGTTAGTGTATTATCAAATAAAAAGTATTGTGTATTAATGAATGATAGAGGTTTAAGTTTTTCTAGATATAGAACTCTTCAACTAAATCGTTATAGAAAAATTACAGAACAAGATTATGGAATGTTTCTATATATTAAAAATATTAATACTAATAAAATTTGGTCTAATACTTATGCTCCAATTAATGAAAAACCTGATAAATATGAAGTGGTATTTGCCTCAGATAAAATTCAATATTTAAGAAAAGATGGATTAATTACAACTAAAACAGAAGTTATGGTTACTAGAGATCATCATGCTGAAATTAGAAAAATTACTTTTCATAATGATAGTGATGACTTTCAAGTATTAGAATTAACTACTTATACAGAACCTATTTTATCTGAAAATCCAGATGATATAGCTCATAGAGTATTCCAAAATATGTTTTTAGAAAGTCATTTTGATCCCGATACTTCATCATTAATAACCGTTAGAAAGTCAAGAGTTAATCGAATCCACAATTATATGGTAAATCGTCTATTACTAGAACGTCCAATAGATACTTTCTCATATGAAACTGATCGAGTTGCTTTCTTAGGAAGAAATCATACAACTGAAAACCCTGTAGCACTTTATCAAAAATTATCTAATCATACAGGTACCATGTTAGAGCCAATTATGAGTTTACGAAATCGGATTGAATTAGCTCCTAATAGTAGTCAAGAAGTATACTTTATTTGTGGATTTGGAAGAAGTATGGAACAAATTAAAGATATTATATCTTCATATGACTCAAAAGAAAAAATAAAAAAAGCTTTCCAATTATCAAACTTAATGAATGTCACACAAACTAAAAACTTAAATCTTACTGGCAAAGAGATGAGAACATATAACATTATGCTTAATTATTTATATCAAACTACTAGACTTTCTGTAACCGAAGAGCGAAAAGAATACTTAAGACAAAATGCCCTAGCTCAAAATGGATTATGGAAATTTGGAGTAAGTGGCGATCGTCCTATAATTTTAGTAGATATTAAAGATATTAGTAATTTAGCATTTGCTTTAGAAATATTAAAAGCATTTGAATATTTTAAAAATAAATCAATTTTTGTAGATATTATTATCATTAATAGTGAAAATCATCAATATGCTAAAATTATTAAAAAAGAAATAGATGATGAACTATATCGTATTTATGCTTTAAATAGTTTTTATCATACTCCAGGATCTGTTACTGTAATTGATAAAGATAATATTACTGAAGAAGAAATGTCACTATTAAGAATTGTTCCTAGATTAAGTTTTACTGCTGAAAATAATATATCTTTAGAAGATGCAATAATTGAATTACAAAAAAATAATAAAATTAGTAATTATCAAAAACAAAAATATCAACAAAATATTTCATTATCAAATAATAAAAATCTTATATTCTATAATAATTATGGTGGATTTAGAAAAAATGGGGATGAATATGTTATAACTAATAAAAATACACCAACTCCATGGAGCAATGTCATAAGTAATGGCAAAATGGGAACGATTATTACTAATAATGGCTGTGGTTTTACTTATGCTTATAATAGCTCTGAGTTTAAAATTACTTCTTGGACTAATGATATGGTGTGCAACGACAAGTCAGAGGGCATCTTTGTTAATGATGAGAGAATGGATCCAGAGGTTACTACACATGGATTTGGTTATTCTATTTTAGAAAGTGAAACAGCCTATTATAAACAGTCAGTAACTGAATTTATTACTTGTCAAGATATGGTAAAAGTTTATTTAGTAAAAATTAGGAATAAAACAAATACTACTAAAAAAATAGATTTATCATTTTGGCTTAATCCAACATTAGGTAATTTTGAAGAAAAAACGGCTAGACATATATTAAGTGAATTTAATAAAGATAGTAATTATCTAAAACTAAGAAATGTATATAGTATTGATTATAGTGATGTTAATGTATTTTTATCATCAAGTGAAGAAATATCATTAGCTACTACCGATAAAATTCTAATAAAAGATATTCATGTATCTATTAGTTTAGCTAAAGAAGAAGAAAAAGAAGTTGTATTTTTGTTGGGTGTTACTAAAGAAGAGGCTGAAATTTCTAAATTAATAAAAAATTATGGAGTGGTAACTAAGGCAAAAGAAGCATTAAAAGAAGTTAAGAGTTATTGGCAAAATAATTTAAAAACTATTCAGGTAAAAACAAATGATCCAAGTTTTGACTATATGATGAATGGCTGGTATTTATATCAGACACTTTCAGCAAGAATTATGGCTAAAGCAGGTTTTTATCAAGTTAGTGGAGCCTTTGGATATCGTGATCAACTTCAAGATGCTATGAATATTTGTCTAGTTAAAGAAGACTTTACCAAAGAACAAATTTTAATTAATGCTAAGCATCAATTTATAGAAGGAGACGTCTTACATTGGTGGCATGAAAAAAATAGATTTGGATTAAGAACTAGATATAAAGATGACTATTTATGGCTAGTTTATGCCACAAATCACTATTTAGAACTAACTAAGGATTATTCTATTTTAGATTTAGAAGTAGCATTTATAGAAGGAGAAGAATTAACTGACCATGAACAAGAAAGAGGTATGATTTTTAACTACAGTGATACAACAAAACCGTTACTTGAACATTTACTAATTTCTTTAAATTTAGCAATGAATTCATTAGGAGAACATCATCTACCATTAATGGGTGGAGGAGATTGGAATGATGGAATGAATAAAGTTGGAATTAAGGGCAAGGGAGAAAGTGTTTGGTTAGGATTTTTCTTATATGATATCCTAAATCACTTTAATAAAAATATATTAGAATATGATTCTAATTTTGATATAAAACCTTATACTAAATTCCAAGAAGAATTAAAGAAAAACTTAAATAAATATGCTTGGGATAAAGATTATTATATAAGAGCTTATTTTGATAATGGTGATAAACTAGGAAGTTATCAAAATAAAGAGTGTAAAATTGATTTAATCTCACAAAGTTTTTCTGTATTAAGTGAAGTTATTCCAAAAAGTAAAATACCTGTAGTATTAAAAAGCGTTGAAGAAAATTTAGTTGACCAAGATAATAAGTTAATTAAATTATTAGATCCACCATTTTCAAAGTCTTTAAATAATCCTGGATATATTATGAGTTATCCAAGTGGAATTCGTGAAAATGGAGGACAATATACTCATGCAGTAGCATGGTATATTATGGCTCTTTTGAAAAGTAATAAATTTGATCAAGCTTATCAATATTTTCAAATGATTAATCCAATAAATCGTAGTATGGATCAAGAAATGGTTTCAAAATATAAAGTAGAGCCATATGTTATTTCAGCAGATATCTACTCTAATAAAGATTATGAAGGTAGAGGAGGCTGGACTTGGTATACAGGCTCAGCAGGTTGGTTCTATCGTGTAGGAATAGAAGAAATATTAGGAGTTAAAAAACATGGAAACTTCATAACTATTGAACCTAATTTACCTAATACAATGAAAGAATTTAGACTAGTTTATAAGTATCAAAAAGCAACCTATAATATAGAAGTAGCAATAGGTAATAAAGATCAAGTAATAATAGATGGAAAAATTAAAAAAGATGGAATGATACCATTAGTTAATAAAGATAAAATATATACAGTTCAAGTTATTAGGAAAGAAGGCAATGAAAATGTTAAAATTTGATTTTTCTACTTATATGAATACTCATGTTAATATTGATCAAGATAAAAAACTAAAAATTATAGAAAAATTAAAACAAGATAAAATGGCAGGTTTTATTAGATATCAACTTAGTGACCAACAAAAAATGCAAATAATTGATACAGCTTGTCAAATAAGACAAAATAGTGATGTTTTCATAGTTATTGGTATTGGTGGATCTTTTATGGGTAGCTATGCAATGAAACATCTCTTTTTACCAACATTTAAAAATGTAAAAACAGAAGTAATTTACTTAGGACAAAGTTTATCTGAAATAGATTTTGAAGAAGTTGTAAATTATATCAAGGATAAAGAAGTAGCTTTAAATGTTATTAGTAAATCAGGAACTACTTTAGAAATACAACTTATATATCATAGAATAAAAGAAGAATTAAAGAAAAAATACTCTAAAGAAGAATTACAAAAACGTATTATAATTACTACTGATCGTAATAAGGGATTATTAAGAGAAGAAGTAAATAAGGAAGGTTTTTTATCTTTTGAAATTCCAGAAGATATAGGAGGTAGATACAGTCTAATGACACCTGCTCATTTGTTACCAATGGCTGTTATGGATTTAGATATTTTTGAATTATTCTCTGGATTTCAAGAAGGTTTAAACTTAATTGATGAGGCTTATTATTATGCTAATCTTAGAATAGAGTTATTTAAACAAAAAAAATATATTGAAAACTTTAGTGTGTATGAGCCAAAACTTTATTATTATACTGAATGGCTGAAACAATTATTTGGGGAATCAGAAGGAAAAGAAAACTGTGGAATATTTCCAGTATCAACAGTAAATACTAGAGATCTTCACTCACTAGGTCAATTTATACAACAAGGTAATCCAATATTATTTGAAACAGTTATTCAAGTTATTAATGATAAGATAAATAACTCTAATTCATTTGAGTCTATTAATAAAGATATTTGTGAGGCAGTATGTAGAGCTCATTATCAAGAAAATACACCAAGCATTATAATTTCCATGGATGGACTAACGCTAAAAAATATAGGATGTTTAAGTTCATTTATGATGTTAGCAGCTGCTTTTAGTGCTTATTTATTTAATGTTAATCCATTCACACAACCTGGAGTAGAGGCATATAAACGAGAGTTAAAGCATAAAGTTAACTAGGGTTACCTAGTTTTCTTTTTGCGTGTGCAAAAAATTTCTTTGAAAATATGTTAAGATTTTTTTAAAATGTTACATTTTGTATTTGTTACGCGAGTGTATTGATAACAAACAAAGACAAGCTTTATTTGTAAAAATATTATGCTTAATGAAAGCTAAAAAGCAAGGGTCAAGATTAACTCAACTACGTTTCGCCCTTGCTTTTAATCTTTCATCTAATTAGTTTAAAAGTTGGTAAATGTCTTTAGTCCATTATTCACTTTTGTTTTAGGGACTTATGTAATTGTATTATTAAAGGATTTGAATGTTTTTCTTAATAGATTATTGTAAGTTTCACTATTAACTATTTTATTTTAAAAGATTAATAGTTTTTCTTTAGATTTTTTAATACGATATAAATACACTTTCTTGAAGAATATTTTATTATATCTAAATGTAACATTTTAAAAAAATCTTTATGTAACATTTCTAAAAAGTATTAACAATTTCTTTGAAAATATTGACAGGGGGGGGGGTAGTTTGTTTTATAATAGTAAACTGGAAAGG
>CANQKU010000035.1 GCA_947624535.1 uncultured Bacilli bacterium | reverse complement strand
CAAGGGGTAAGAAAGTTCATAGTAATGAAAATCAAGCTTTATTTGGAATTATTCAAGGAGGCCCATATAAAGATTTAAGAAAATATTCAGCAGTTGAGACAGTTAAGATGAATTTTGATGGCTATAGTATTGGTGGGGTTGCTAACGATGGTGAAAGTAAAGAAGATATGTACAAAGCCATTGACTATTCAATTTGTTATTTACCAGAAGATAAAGTTAGATATTTAATGGGAGTAGGAGACCCAATTGACATTATTGAGGGTGTAATTAGAGGAATAGATATTTTTGACTGTGTTCTTCCTACTAGAATTGCTCGTCATGGACAAGCTTTTACATATCATGGCAAGATTAATTTACATAATGCGAAATTTATTGAAGATTTTAGCCCAATTGATAGTGAATGTGACTGTTATACTTGTAAAAATTATACAAAAAGTTATATTAGACATTTAATTACTACTGGTGAAGTGTTAGGTGGAACTTTATTATCAATTCATAATATTCGTTTTTTAATTCGTCTAACAGAAGATTTACGTAAGGCAATTAAAGAAGATAAAATATTAGAGTTTAAAGAAGAATTTATAAAAAAATACCAAAAAAAAACTACTGACTAAATTAAGTCAGTAGCTTTTTTTAAAATTGTCGGTATAGTCCGACTGCTTTTCCTAAAATAGTTACTTCTTTTAGAATAATAGGCTCCATAGTATCATTTTCAGGTTGTAATCTAAAGTAGCCATTTTCTTTGTAGAAAGTTTTAACTGTTGCTTCATTATTAGCATTCATTGCAACAACAGTATCACCATTTTTGGCAGTGGAACAACGCTCAACAATTAAGATATCGCCATCATAAATTCCTACATTAATCATAGATTCACCACTTACTTTTAAAGTAAATATCTCACGCTTTTTATTGACAATATTAGCAGGTAGTGAGAAAAACTCATTAGGTGTTTCAATAGCTTCAATTGGAGTACCAGCAGTTACTTTTCCTAATAGTGGAACTTCAATGATATTTTCATTCTTTTGGATATATTCATTAGGTACTAGTAATTCAATTGTTCTATTTTTACTAGCATCTCTTTTCAAATATCCTTTTTCCACTAATTGATTTAAATGAAATTGAGTAGTCGCAGGTGAGTTTAAATTTGCTTCTTTTCCAATTTCACGAACTGTTGGTGGAAAGCCTTTCTTAGCTATTAATTTTTTGATTACTTGTAGGATATCTTGTTGGCGTTCTGTTAGTTTTTCCATGTAATCCCTCCTTCGTTATATTTAGTTTACCACTAATTTTGTAAATTGTCAAACAAATGTTTTAAAAATTATTGACACGAACTGTTGTATGGTATAAAATGGATTTATCTGATGAAAGGAGAGATGTATTATGAAAGAAATTATTAAGAAAGGAATTGGCATTACTATTATATATACTTTGGTGTTATTATCAGTATTTTTTGTTACTAATAGAGTAAGTGAATTAGAAGATAATACAGATTTTAGAAATAATAATACTTCAATTGCAATAAAACTTAGTCGTTAAATTATAATTATGTTATAATAGTATTAGGTGAAGTAAAATGAAAAAAGTAGTCTTAGTAGATGGAAACAATTTATTATTTAGAAGTTATTATGCCACAGCTTATCAAGGTGTCATTATGAGAAATTCTAAGGGTTTTCCCACTAATGCTTTATATGGATTTTTAAATATGATGAATAAAATTATTCATGAAGAAAAACCTAGTTATATTTTAGTGGCATTCGATAAGGGGAAAACTTTTAGACATGCTCAATGTGATTTTTATAAAGCTGGTAGAGCAGAAATGCCTGATGACTTGCGCTTACAATTTCCTAAAGCTAAAGAAATCTTAGATGCTATGGGTATAAAACATTTTGAAATTGAAAACTATGAAGCTGATGATATTATAGGAACAGTAAGTAAGTTAGTTGATTTAGAAGATGAATTTACAGCAACTATTATTAGTAGTGATAAAGATTTATTACAATTAATTAGTAATGATGTTGATGTAAAATTGTTGAAGTCTAATAATTTTGTAAGAATGGATCAAGCTGAGTTTAGAAATCAATATGGAGTAGATCCAATTAATATGATAGATTTAAAAGCACTGATGGGAGATAGTAGTGATAATATCCCAGGTGTTAAGGGAATTGGTGAAAAAACAGCAATTAATTTACTAAGTCAGTATCAAACATTAGATAATTTATATAATCATATTGATGAGATAAAAGGAAAAACTAAAGAAAAGTTAGAAAATGATAAAGATAATGCTTATTTGAGCTATCAACTTGCTACAATCTATAGAGAAGTTGAATTGCCATTTAATTTAGAAGATTTAAAATACGAGGGACTTCAAAAAGATAAGTATATAGACATGTTAAAAGAATTAGAATTTAATTCATTACTTAAAAAACTGGATGCAGCTACAACTACAACTGTTCCAAAAATAGTAGAAACACCTTCAAAGAAAGATAATATTGAAATAACTAGGAAAGATTTAGTAATTAAAGATATAAGAGATTTTAATATTAAAAATGAATTTGCTTACTATATAGAAGTAGATAGTATTAGTTATAGTAAAAGTAAAGTAGTAGGAATTGGTCTATATGATGGTGATAATGCTTACTATATTTATCCAGAAGAGCTTGACTACTATAAAAATATATTCTCAAGTAATAGTAATAAATTTACATATGATTTGAAAAAGTCTATATTTTGTCTTAATCAAAATGATGTAAAAGTTAAAAATACTACTTTTGACTTGATGATTGCTGCATATCTATTGAATTATCCTGTAAAAGATGATATAGCATATATTGCTAGAACTTTTAAATATGATATTGAACTATATGAAACAACTTATGGATTAGAAAAAGATAAAAAAGAAATTGAAAAAGAGATTGCAGCTAAAAGATCTATGGAAAAAGCTAAATTTATTTATGAAGTTAAAGATTATTTACTTAAGCAATTAGAAGACGAGGATGAGTTAACTTTATTTGAAAATATAGAGATGCCTCTAGCCGAAGTTTTAGCTGATATGGAAATTACAGGTGTAAAAGTAGATGGAGATTATCTAGATCAAATTGCTATTCAATTAAAAGAAAAAATGGATCAATTGACAAATGAAATTTATCAAGATGCAGGGGAAGAATTTAATATTATGTCTCCTAAACAATTAAGTACAATTTTATTTGAAAAATTAGCTATTCCTTATCCTAAACGTGTTAAAAATAATAAATATTCAACTAGTAAAGATATCTTAGATAAAATAGTAGATATTCATCCTATAGTTAATAAAATATTAGAATATCGAACAGTAACAAAACTATATACTAATTATGCTGTTGGATTAAAAAATGAAATTAGATCAGATCAAAGAATACATACTGTTTTTACTCAAACTCTAACTAGAACAGGAAGATTATCAAGTGTTTGTCCAAACTTACAAAACATTCCTGCTAGAAATGAATATTCTAAATTAATTCGTTCAGCTTTTATTCCAGATGATGACTCAGTTTTATTATCTAGTGATTATTCTCAAGTAGAACTTAGAATTTTTGCATCTATGTCTAATGCAACTAACCTAATAGAAGCATTTAATCAAGGCCTAGATATTCATACCAAAACGGCTTCTGATATATTCCATGTAAGTTTAGATGAAGTAGATAAAAATATGAGAAGAACTGCTAAAGCCGTAAATTTTGGTATTTTATATGGAATTAGTAGTTTTGGGTTATCTGAAGATTTAGGTGTAGATATAAAAACTGCTAAACAATTTATTGAAAATTATTTAAATACGTATCCAGGTATTAAAGAATATATGGAAAAAGAGAAAAAAGATGCTTATGAATTAGGTTATGTCAAAACATTAATGAATAGAAAAAGAATTATAGAAGAATTGAAAAGTAAGAGTTACTTAGTTAGAAGTGCTGGAGAAAGAATAGCACTTAATACTCCAATTCAAGGAACAGCATCAGATATTTTGAAAAAAGCTATGATTGAAATATATGATAAATTTAAAGAATTAGGATTAAAAAGTAAGATGATTATTCAAGTACACGATGAACTAGTATTTAATGTTTTTAAAAATGAATTAGACCAAGTTATGGAAATTGTTAAAAACATTATGGAACATACTTATAAATTAAATGTACCATTAGAAGTAAAAATTGCTTATGGCTCTAATTGGTATGAAGCTAAATAGGAGTGGTAAATATGCCTGAAAAACCTGAAGTCTTAACAGTTGTTAAATCATTAAAAAAGAAAATTATTGGTAAAAAAATTATAAATGTAGAAGTATTGTGGGATAATATTATTGCATCTCCTAGTGTAGATGAATTTAAAAAACTTCTTAAAAATCAAATAATTGAAGATATTGATAGTAGAGGAAAATGGATTGTTATTCATCTAAGTAAAAATGTCTTAATTATTCATTTACGAATGGAGGGTAAATTCTTCTTTAGAAAAGTTCATGAAAATATAGAAAAACATGAACATGTTATCTTTACTTTCGATGATGGTATACAAATGCGTTTTCATGATGTTAGAAAATTTGGTAAAATGCATCTCTTATCTAAAGATAATTATTTAAATGAAATTCCCTTAAAAGATATGGGATATGAATATAATGATAAAAATTTAGATGAAGAATATTTATATAAAGAATTAAGAAAAAAATCAATTCCAATTAAAACTAGTTTATTAGATCAAAGTATTATCGCAGGTATTGGGAATATTTATGATGATGAAATTCTATTTAAAAGTGGGATTTCACCTCTTAGAAAATCTAATAAGATTACTAAAAAAGAATGTAGAAAACTCATTGATAATACTAATATTATTTTAAATAAAGCTATAGAATTAGGAGGTACTACGATTAAAAGTTTTACTTCAAGCGAAGGTGTGCATGGACTATTTCAAAATGAATTATTAGTACATGGTAAAAAAGATGGAGTATGTCCAGTTTGTCATAAAAAACTTAAAAATATAAAAATAAATGGTAGGGGAACCTATTACTGTAGTAGTTGTCAAAAGTAGAAAAACCGTTAAAAAAAAGATAAATATAATTGATTTTTAGAAATTATTGTGCTAATATTAAATGGTATTTTTTGGAGGTAAGTGAAATGAAAAAAACAAAAATAGTTTGTAGTATTGGACCTGCTAGTAATGATGCAGACGTTATGGAGCAAATGATTTTAGCAGGAATGAATGTTGCTAGAATTAATTTTTCACATGCTACATTAGAAGAAAAAATTAAAGCAGTAGAGTCAGTTCGTGAATGTAGAAAAAGAACAGGAAAATCCATTGCAATTTTATGGGATACAAAAGGTCCAGAATTTCGTAATGGAGTTTTTGAAAATGATCAAGTTGAATTAGTTCCTGGAAAGACAATTCGTATTGTAAAAGATGATGTTGTTGGTAATCAAGAAAGATTTACTGTTAATCATAAAGAAGCTATTGACTCTTTAAATGTGGGAAACATTATTTTACTTGAAAATGCTAAGATGAAATTAGAAGTAATTAGTAAAGAAAGTGATGGTGTAACTTGTAAGATTATTAACGGAGGAATTTTAGGTAATAGAAAAAGTATGAGTGTACCAGGTATTAAGTTAAATATTCCTTATGTTAGTGATCTAGATAGAACTGATATTAAGTATGCTTGTGAACATGGTGGAGAATTTTTAGCTATTTCTTTTGTATCTTGTAAAGAAGATGTATTAGAAGTTAAAGAAATTACAAAAAGTTATAATCGTGAAGATTTAAAAATTATTTGTAAAATTGAAAGTCAATTAGGAATTGATAACATTAGAGAAATCTTAGAAGTATCAGATGGTATCATGATTGGTAGAGGAGATTTGGGTACAGAAATTCCAAGTGAAGAAGTACCACATGCTCAAAAGATGATGATTAAGGTTTGTCGTGAAATGGGAAAAGTTGTTATTACAGCTACAGAAATGCTTGAAACAATGATGGAAAATAGTAGACCTAAAAGAGCTGAAACTAGTGATATTGCCAACGCTGTTTTAGATGGAACTGATGCTGTTATGTTAAGTGGTGAAACAACAATTGGAAAACATCCAATTGAAACAGTAAAAGCTATGGCATCTATTTGTGAAGTTGCTGAAAAATATGCTAAATTCAACTATATTTCAAACGATGAATTAATAGATGACGTACCAAAAGCAATTGCTGAAAACGTAGTAGAAAGTGCTAACCGTTTAAATGCTAAATTAATTTGTGCGGCGACAATTAGTGGAACAACTGCTAGAATAATTAGTAATTTAAAACCAACCGCACCAATTTTAGCACTTTGTCCAGATCCAAAAACAGGTCGTAGACTAGCTCTAAATTGGGGAGTTTATCCAGTAGACTTAAACGTTTGTAATTCAACTGATGAAGTATTAGAATTAAGCGTTGTCAAAGCAAAAGAATTTATGCCATTAAATAAAGGAGATAAATTAATTTTAACTGGAGGATTTCCTAATACCGATGAAAGTAGAACTACAAACTTAATGAAAGTAGAAGTAATTGACTAAGAAAAAAAAGGATACCAAGTAAATAGTATTCTTTTTTAATTTTTATTTATTAATGTTTCATGAATTTCTTCTTCAACATTATCTATATCTAAAGACTCAATTCTATCAACACGACATTTTTCAGAAATTAAAATAGCACAAATTTTTTCGACAGCATTACTAATTTCATCATTAACTACAACATAGTTATAATCATTAATAGAATTAATTTCTTCATAAGCTTTTCTAAACCTCTTATCAATTGTAGATTTAGACTCGCTACCTCTTCCTTCTAAACGTTTCCTTAATTCCTTCATACTAGGAGGTAAAATAAATATAAATAAAGTTTCAGGAAGAATTTTTTTAATCTTTAAAGCCCCCATAATCTCAATTTCTAAAATAACATCTTCTCCAGCATCTAAATGCTTTTCAATAATCTCTTTTGGTGTTCCATAATAATTATCAGCATATAGAGCATACTCTAAAAATTCATTATTCTTAATCTTTCTTTCAAACTCATCCTTACTTAAAAAATAATAATCTTTTCCATTTACTTCATTTAATCTTTTTTCTCTACTAGTACATGAAATAGATAACCAAAGATTACTTTGTCTTTTTAATAACTCTTGAATAATAGAATTTTTACCACACCCAGATGGGCCAGATATAACATATAAATTTCCTCTTTTTCGCTCCTTAATCACATAAATTCCTTCTTTCCTAAATGATTTTTAAATTCCTCATCAACTATATTATTTTCCTTATATAGACAATATATTTGAGTTGTTTTAACCTCAAAATCTAAAATAGAAGAAAAATCCTTAATAAACTTACTTAATATTTTAACATCTATTTTCTTTTTATATTTATTTAAATAACTTCTACCATTTTCATTAAAACCTAAAATACGAATATATTCTATATTTTTACTTTGACTAGCTTCTCTTTTAGTAAATCCAACTAAAATATGTAAAAGCATTCTAGATATTCTATTATAAGTATATCTTTTAGACTTTATTTTCATAATTAACTCTTCATAATTATTACTTTGTTTTATCACTTGTTTTAACTTTTTATCCATACCTTCATCAACACCTTGGTAACTTTCTAAATCTTCATCAGTAATAATTTTATATTTTAAAAGAGGGAAATAATCATTTAAATAATGAAGATTTTCTAAATAGGGAAGGACAAAGTTTGGAACAGCTTTACTAACATTAATATTTTGTTTTAAGGCTTTACGAATAGCTGTTGCACTACAAACTTCTGATATCTCATCACTATGATAGTTATCTATTCTTTTTATACAAATAGGTTTTATTTTATAATTATTTTGTAAAATAGTTTTTACATAACTTATACCTAATAAATCATTAGGAGCCTTGATATTTTTCTTAGTTAAGTCATAGACAGCTTTTGATAATGCAGTTGGAAAATTTTCACCTAACTTAGAATATATTTTTACTAACTTATCAAACTCTGGATTATTAATTTGACATTTTGCAATAGCAATTAAATCATCAATACAATTAGCTTCACTTCCAAAAATGAGATAATCAACATGTAATTTTTCTAATATCGTAACTGCACCATAACTAAAAAAATCAGCAGACTGAGTAGCAAAAACAAAGGGAAGTTCTACTACTAAATCAACCCCAGCTTTAATAGCAATCTCACATTTTTTAAATTTATTAATAATAGATACTTCTCCTCGTTGAGTAAAATTACCACTTAAAACTAAGATAATTTCTTGGCCTGGAAACAATTTTTTAATTTCAGATAAATGTAGTAAATGTCCATTATGAAAAGGATTATATTCTGCAATAACACCAACAGCCATTATCATCACCTCTTTTTAGTAGTTATAATTTTAACATAATTAATAGATAAAATAAAGACAAAATAAAAATAAGGTGCTATAATATAGACAAAAAGGAGAAATTAGTATGTCTAAAGATATTAAAAACTTAGAACAAGATAAAATAAGACTAGAGAAAATAATAAGTGAAAATGAACAAAAAATTAGTCAATTAGAACAAGAGGATAGTGTTAAAGACTATATTAGTTTAATTGGTAAAAGAAAAGAAAATGAAGATCTTTTAAATATTATTAATAAGATGATTGATACAAAGAAGATGGATGAATGTAATCACTTATATATATTAAGAGAAGCTAATAGTTTTATGAAAGGTGAGGGAGATTATAATAAGTATCCATATTGTGTTAAATGTGGTCTAGATAGTAGTGTTAGAAATATAGATGATGGAATGCTTGATGAAAAAGAACAAAATATGAAAAGAATTTTAAAAAATAATGAAAATCATGGTATTTATGGTGTACCAAAGGGTATTTACTTATCTGATATGGAAGGAGCTAATATTTGTATATCAAAAGCTAGTGCTGATGAAATATACCAAGAGATAATAGAAAAAAATAGTGATATTGATGATGCAGTTTTAGCTAAAGAATTTTCTTTAATGTATGAATATAAAAGAGAAAAAGACAAAGTATTTATTAAAAAATAAAGGAGAAAGTAATGACTATTGACTTTAATTTAAATAGTGAATATGAAATTAATCAAGATATTATTATTCCAAAAGAATATTATCAAAATAGTGAAGTAAAAGATATAAAGAAGTTACATATTGAAGGAAAATTTAGTAATAATCAAGTAGGAGAAGTTCATGCCATAGCTAAAATTAGTGGTACTATGATATTGTTAGATGCTATTTCAAATGAGGAAGTAGAATACCCATTTTTAATAGAATATGATGATATTTTGGAAGAAACTTCAAAAAATGAGGAAAATAAACTTGATTTATTTGAATTTTTGTGGGAAAATATTGTACTGGAGATTCCCTTAAAATTTACTAAGGTTGAAGATCTCAGTAAATTTCATGGGGATGGATGGAAAGTTGTGAGTGAAGAAGAACATGCTTACGCTAATAATCCCTTCCAGGATTTATTAAAAAACTTTGATAAAAAGGAGTGAAAAAATGTTAAAATTAGATATTCAAATGTTTGCAGTACCATTTCGTAAGGTTTCTAAAACAAGAAAGAGAACAAGACAAGCACATAAAGCAATTTGTGCACCAACATTAACGAAATGCCCAACATGTGGTGAAATGATTAAGCCACATAGAGTTTGTAAAAAATGTGGAAGTTACAAAAAACAAACTGTAGTAGAAACAAAGGAAGCATAAGCTTCTTTTTTCTTTTGTGCATAAAGTTTTTCTTGACAAAAGCCCTGG
>CANQKU010000034.1 GCA_947624535.1 uncultured Bacilli bacterium | reverse complement strand
TGCTAAAGTTATTTTACTAACCCCATCTGGAAAGACTTATAAACAAAGTTATGCCTATGACTTATCTTGTGAAAAACATTTAATTATTATTTGTGGTCACTATGAAGGCTTTGATGAACGAATTAGCGCTTTAGCTGATTTAGAATTAAGTATAGGAGACTATGTCTTGACAGGAGGAGAAATCCCCGCCATGGTCTTAGTTGATTCTATTACTAGATTAATTCCTGGTGTTATTAATGAAAATTCTCATATCAATGACTCTTTTAATAATAATTTATTAGATTATCCAACATATACAAAGCCAAGAGTATTTAGAAATTTAAAAGTTCCAGAAGTATTATTATCAGGAGATCATCAAAAAATTAATGAATATAGATTAAAAGAAAGTATTCGTAAAACAAAAGAAAATAGGCCTGATTTATTAGAAAAGTAGGTGATAATATGTATGTGGTAAAACATAATAAAAATAAATTTAAAATGAAAGATAAAGATGAGTTAACTACTATAAATGGAATTTTATTTGGATCTAAAAATAAAAGTTATAAAATAGCAGGACAACAAGTAAAAGGGTTAAAACTTTATCATAAAAAACTAGCTTATCCTATTGCTAAAAAACAAGTAGATACTAAATATAATAAATTAATTACTTTAATAACAGAGTTATTAGTAAGTGATGATGATACTGGTTCTTGTTATCATGAAGTTTTAAATCAAATAGAAAAGTTTAGACAAATTATTAAAAATAAATATCGAATATATTTAAAAAGACAAGAATTAGAATTAATGAGTAAGAATTTAATGTTTTTCCAAAAAGAAGCTAAAAATAAGTTAATAGAGTTTCAAAATAATGCATATAAATCTATGAATACTAGATCTTCTTGTAAATAAATTAATTTAGACCAATTCTATATAGACGAAGTGGTCTTTTTTTTGTATAATATTGTTGTAAGAATAGAGGGATTGATATGAAAACATTAACTAAAGAGGAATTAATGGATATTGATGGATATTTTAGAGCTGCTAATTATTTGTCTGCTACTCAACTATATTTAATAGATAATCCATTATTAAAAAGAAAGTTAAGTATTAATGATATTAAATCTAATATAGTTGGTCATTGGGGTACTGCACCTGCTCAAAATTTTATTTATGTTCATTTAAATAGAATTATTAAAAAAAATAATTTAAAGATGATTTATATTGCTGGACCTGGACATGGAGGGGAAGCTATTGTTGCTAATAACTATTTGGATGGAACATATTCTAAATTTTATCCAAATATTTTAGAAAATGAAGAGGGTCTAAAGAAACTTAATAAACAGTTTAGTTTTCCAGGTGGAATTTCATCACATGTAGCACCTGAGGTACCAGGCTCTATTCATGAAGGAGGAGAGTTAGGTTATAGTCTTGCTCATGCTTATGGAGCTGTTTTAGATAATCCTGATTTAATCGCAGCTTGTGTTGTTGGTGATGGGGAAGCTGAAACTGCACCTCTAGCTACTAGTTGGCACATTAATAAATTTATAAATCCTAAAACTGATGGTATCGTTTTACCTATTTTAAATCGTAATGGTTATAAAATTTCATCTCCTACTATTTTTGGACGAATGAGTATTAAAGAGTTAAATGGATTTTTTGAAAGTTGTGGGTATAAAGTTTATCATGTTATGGGAGATGATCCACTTAAACTACATGATATTATGGCTAAAGCTTTAGATGATATTGTAAAAGAAATTCAAAAAATTAAACGAGGAGAGGTTCAAAATATAAAATATCCAATGATTGTATTAACTACCCCTAAGGGATGGACTGGTCCTAAACAAATAGATAAAAAACAAATAGAAAATAGTTTTCGTTCTCATCAAATTCCTATATTAGTTGATAATGAGCATATCGAAAATTTACAACTTTTGGAAAAATGGCTTAGAAGTTATCATCCAGAAGAGTTGTTTGATGCTGATGGAAAATTAATAAAGAGATTAAAAAACTTAGCTCCAAAGCCATCTAGGTGTATGGGAGCATCGCCTTATGCTAATGGAGGATTATTAAGAAAAGAGTTAGTTACACCAAAATGGGAAGATTATGCAATCGAGGTTAAAAATCCTGGAGACGTAGTTTGCCAAGATACAATGGAATTAGGTAATTATATTAGGGATTTGTTTAAATTAAATGAAAAGACTAAAAACTTTAGAATGTTTGGTCCAGATGAGGCTTTATCAAATCGTTTTTTGCATGTTTTTGAAGAAGAAAATAGAACTTGGAATAGTAAAATTTTAAAGAGTGATGAATTTTTATCAAATAAGGGTAGAGTAATGGATTCGTTTCTATCTGAACATGTTTGTGAAGGAATGCTAGAAGGGTATTTATTAACAGGAAGATATGGTGTTTTTCATAGTTATGAGGCATTTATTAGAATAATTGACTCTATGGCAAGTCAACATGCTAAATGGTTAAAAGTTTGTCAAAATATTGCTTGGAGAGAAGATATTGCCTCACTAAATTATTTATTAGTATCACATGTTTTCCAACAAGATCATAATGGCTATACTCATCAAGATCCAGGCTTTTTAAATCATTTAGTAACTAAGAAAGCTGATATTGTTAGAATGTATTTACCACCAGATACTAATTGTTTACTTTCTTGTTTTGATCACTGTATCAAGACTAAAAATTATATTAATGTTATTGTTGCTAGTAAGCATCCTAGACCTCAGTGGTTAAATAAACAGGAAGCTAAAAAACATTGTAAAAAGGGTGTAGGTATTTGGGAATTTGCTTCAGATGAAACACAAAACCCTGATATTGTTATGGCGTGCTGTGGAGAGACTCCAACTTTAGAAGTTTTGGCCGCAGTTGATATATTAAAAACTTCTATTAAAGATATAAAAATTAGAGTTGTTAATGTTGTTGATTTAATGAGGTTACAGTCGGATAAAACTCATCCACATGGTCTAAATGATGAAGAGTATAACAAAATCTTTACTAAAGATAAACCTATTTTATTTAATTTCCATGGTTATCCATCATTAATTCATCAATTAACTTATAAAAGAGATAATAGAAATATTCATGTTCATGGATACCAAGAAGAGGGAACTATTACTACTTCTTTTGATATTCGTGTTCAAAATGAAATTGATCGTTTCCATTTAGTTATGTGTGCGATTGAAATGATACCTAAGTATCGTAAAAATGCTAAAGTACTAGTTGATTGGTGCCAGGATATGTTAGCTAAGCATCGTTCTTATATTGAAGAATTTGGTGAAGATCTCCCATATATTAAAAATTGGTCTTGGAAAAATAATCATATTAAATAATTTATAAACAAAAATATTGAAAAAGTTATAAATTTATGTTATATTGAATATGTCAAGGATACCTTGCATAAAATAAAAAGGAACATTCAATTTCGCATGTTGAGTGTTGCCATATATATATTTGCATCACCTAAATCATTGCTGAGTTAGGTGATTTTCTTTTCATATTAAAACTATAAATAGTAATAATACTAATAGGAAGATAAGAATAATCAAAGATAAAATTAAAAAATCTTTCTTATTCATAATATCGCCTCCCCTCATTTATGAAGTTTGGCAATCACCCAACTATTAAATGTTCCAAACGCATTATACCAAACATTTGTTTCTATAGCAATATATTTTTCAATAAAATTTTATAATTTATATAAAAAACAAAATTTCCTTGATAAGGTTACAAATTTATGTTACATTAAACATGTGAAAGGTACCTTGCATAAAATAAAAAGGAACATTCAATTTTGCATATGTTGAGTGTTGCCATATAATATTGGTTATCACCTAAATCATTGCTGAGTTAGGTGATTTTTCTTTTATTTTAAAACTAGTAATAGGAAGAAAGATACTAAAGAAAATTAAAAAAATTCTTGTTATTTATTAAGCATCATATCAAATTAATAAAGATAGAAGTAGCATTCACCAATAAATGTCCCTAATAAAATTAGTTAGTTATTGCATTTTTTTAAACTTCATGTTATAATTTATCTCGTCAAGGAAAATGATCCGCTGAATTTAACTAATTAAAACTATTTATGATCATTTGGTAGAAAGAAAGGAGAATAATCATGAGTAATATTATTGACGAAATTAATCAAAAACAAATTAGAAAAGATATTCCTGAATTTCGTGTGGGGGATACCGTAAGAGTTGATTACAAAATTATTGAAGGAAAAAGAGAACGTATTCAAGCTTTTGAAGGTGTTGTCGTAGCAAAACGTAATGGAAGTGTTTCTGAAACATTTACAGTACGTAAGATATCTTCTGGTGTTGGAGTTGAAAGAACTTTCCCAGTAAATTCACCAAAGATTGATAAGTTAACAGTAATCCGTAAGGGTAAAGTAAGACGTGCTAAGTTAACATTCCTAAAAGATTATGTTGGTCAATATAAGATTAAAGAAAGAGGTCAAAAAGTCTCTAAAAAAGAAGTAGAAGAACAGGAAGCTATTTAATAACGCTTTCTTTTTCTTAGAATGAGGGTAATAATATGAAAAAGTTTAAATGGTTTATGAAAGAAGTAGGAATTTATATACTTGTTATTGTAGTAGTTATTTTATTTAGATGCTATGTAGCTGCTTTAATAAAAGTAAATGGTACTTCAATGATGGATACTTTACATAATAAAGATATTATGATTTTAGATAAGATAAGCTATCATTTTCGTAAAATTAAACGTTTTGATATTGTAGTAATTGATCTTGATAATGAATTTATAATTAAAAGAGTAATTGGCTTACCTGGTGAACATATCGAGTATAAAGATGATACTTTATATGTAAATGGTAAAAAGATAGAAGAGGATTTTTACCATAAGAAAACAGATGATTTTAGCCTAGAAGATCTTGACTCTACTGAAGTTCCAGAAGATTGCTATTTTGTCTTAGGTGATAATAGACAAAATTCTATGGATAGTAGAATTATTGGATTTATTCCAAAAGATAAAATTATGGGCTTAACTTCTTTTACTATTTTACCATTTAGCCGTTTTGGATTTAAATATTAGAAATTTTAAACCTAGTTGTTAATACTAGGTTTTTAATTTATAAAAAAACTCTTGAAAAAAGTAGGCAAATGTGATAAAATATATCGACAAATACAACTATATGAAATTTTTAACAAATTTCTATAAATGGGGGTTTATAAAATGAGTATTAATATGGATCGTGTAAAATATTTTATTATTTTGTTATTGCTTTGTCTTTTTATACCAATTAATGGATTGGCTAAAGAAGAAATAACTTTAAAAACTAATAAAAGTGACTTAGAAATTGGTGATGAAGTTAAGCTTACAGCTAGTTTAAAAACTGATCAAAAACTTTATGCTTTGACAGCAACTTTAAGCTATGACAACAATGTTTTTAGTGAAATTGATCGTAGTAATTTTTCAGTTAGTGATGATAACATATCAGTTATATATACTCCTGGTAGTCAAAAGTTTGGTCTTATTAATGCATCAGGAGAGTTTTCTAATGAACTATTTTCAGTTACTTTAAAAGTTAAATCAAATGCTCATGTTGGAAATACTTTAATTTCTTTAACTAATATTAAAGCATCTGATGGTAATAGTGAATTTAATTTTAATAAAACAACTACAAAGCTATTAGTTACTAAAGATGCTAAAGATGGTGAAGTAATAGTTAAAAATGAAAGTAAAAAAGTTAAAGAAAAAGATGAGAAAAGTATTAAAACATTTTCAACTATACCACTTATAATAGGTATTACTCTAGCAAGTTTATTAGTAATTTTTTGTATGTTTTATACTAGTTATGAAAATCGTAAAAAACTAGGTATTGGATTTATTAGTTTACTTGGTGTATTTTTCCTTATATTAATAATTTTATTAATTTGTAATACTTCTAAAAAGGACGTTAATAAAGATGGTAAGAAAGATTATGATGACTCTAAAAAAATAATTGAATACTTAATAGATATGCAAGGGGTTAATGATAATAAACTTAGTCAAGATAATCCAACTAATCTTTCTAATACTTATCGTAAAAAGTATATCTATGATATTAATAATGATGGATATATAGATATCAAAGATGCCGCTAGTAGTGTGTATCAAACTACTCAAAATATTAATTATAAAGTTAGTTTAAGCAAAGTAAAAGAAGATAGCATTTATATTGAGAAGGGTAATGTTACTTTAAACTTTAAAGCAGAAGTTAATCCTAATGAAGTAATTAAAGAAGTTCAAATAAATGGAAAATATTATCCAGTTACATTTCATTCAACTTACTATAGTGTTAATCTAGGTAAAAAGATGGTTGCAGGGGTGTATGAATTTAATATTACTAAAGTAAAATTAAATAATAATCGTGAAATTAATGCAAAACTTTCTTTAACTAGAGAAGTATTAAAAGATAAACCTTATGTAGATATGTTTAATGTTGATGATGAAGATAATACTTTTAATTTTAGATTAGAAGATAAAGATCATGCTTTTAATAGTGGTAAAGTAATAGTTACTGATGAAGATGGTAATGAAGTAATTAATGAAGAAGTCAAGACTGAAAATCATTTTGAATATGAATTTGATCAAGATAAGACATATCATATTAAAGTTTTAGCAAGTTATGATTTAGATAGTAATAAACTAAATTATACAACTGGTCAACAAAACTTATATGAAGATGTTGAAATATATAAACATGACTTAATGGTTTTTAAAAATTATGACTTTAAAATAGAAAATGTAGTAATTACTGATGCTATTGAAAAAAATGATAAATTAATTATTAATTTTGATAGTTCTAATGCTATAGATTCACCAGTTTATTATATTGTTATTAATAATAAAGAATATGATATTGAAAAACTAGATGATAATTCATATAAAGTTGTAATAGATAAAATTGATACTTCAAAATTTGGAAAGTATTCCTTAAATATCGAAAAAGTAGTAATTGGTACTTTAAAAAGTTTTGAAAATGGTAAAGACTATCATCTTAATGAATTAACTTATAATGTTTTAAAAAATTTCCCAACAGTTGATAATATTTCACTACATGAAAATAAAGAAGATGAAAGTATTATTGCATCATATAACTTTAGTGATCCAGATTATACTTTAGAAAAATTAACGGCGGTATTAGTTGACTCTACTGATAAAATTTTAGATATTCAAAAAGGTATTGTTCCAGGTGAAGATATTGTTTTATCTCATAAGGGAAATCAAGATGGAAAATATAAAGTAAAATTTTTAGCTGATTGTAATTTAGGTACAGATAGACATTATTATACGGATAAACTTATTGGTGAAAAAGAGATTTTAACTCAACAAGATATCTATATTAAAAATGTTACAGTTAGTACAGTTTATCCAGTTAAAAATCAGAAAAAATATGAGGTTACTTATGAACTTGAAGTATCAGAAAGTTTTAAAAATAGTCATAGATATAACAAAGTATCTAGTATTACTATTAATGGCTTAAATTATGATGCTAATCAAAAAACAGGCTTTACTTCTACAGTAAGTTTTACTATACCAGATAAAGCAGGTATTATTGACTTAGAAGCTACTAGAGTACAATTACAATATGAAGATTATAATAATAATACACGTGCATTCTTCTCAGTTAAGCCTAATATCACTCAAATTGAAGTATTAAAAGATAAACCTACTATTGAAAACTTTAACATTGTAGAAGAAGATTATACTGCTAAGAAAGTGACTTTCTCATTTGATGTAGTAGATGACCAAGGTGGATTTACTAAAGGAGAAGTTGAACTTAATGGTCAAACTCAAGCTATTGTAAGAGGTAATAACAAAGTAACTTTTGAAAATGTAGAACAAGATAAAGTTTACGATATTAATTTCTTTGGTGACTATGACTTAGATACTAATATGTTAAAAGGACAAGATCCAAATGAAAATAGATATACTCATGACTTAATCTATACTAAATCATATGGACTATATAATAGTGAGTTATATAACAAAATAAAATTAAATGATATTAAAGCAGTTGGAAATAGTAACTCAGAGTTTGTTAAGAAATTTGAAGATGTTAAGTTAGGCTTTAATGTAGAAGATTTAGATCCTACTTTAAATTTAGATATAGATAAAGTAGTAATTAAAGATCAAGAATATCAAGTAACTCATGAAGATGATACTTATTATGTAACTATTCCAGGATATAATACTTCTGGTGTTAAAGATATTGAAATAAAAGATATTATTCTAAATAATGGTAAAAAAATAACCTTAACTGACTCAGTTAAAACAAAAATTGAAGTATTAAAAGATCCAGTTAAAATTGAAGACTTTAAATATGTTGTAAATAATAATGATATTACAATGAGTTTCAATTTGAAAGATTTTGATCACTCTATAGTTGATGAGGTAAGTGAAAGTTTACAAGTAAAAGTATATGATGAAGATAATAACTTAATTGAGACTCTTCCATATAGTGATACTCTTACTATAAAAAGAAAAGAAAATATTGATAGATATTATATTCAAGTTTTAGCTAATTATGACTTAGATATTAGTAAAACTAATGATAAAAATAACTATGCTAATCAAAAACTATTAGATGAAGTAATCTCCGTTGATAAGAATTATTTAGAAATAAAAGATATTACGGATGTAAAACTATATAAAGCAGATGATGATAATACTACGATTGTAGAAAATGTAGATATTGATGCGTTAAAGAGTAATTTAGATAATTATTTCGTTGAGATTTCTATGAAAAATATGCCAACAGTTCGTAGTAAAATCAAAAAAGTAGTAGATGAAGATAATCGAATGATCTTTATACTTGACTTTAACTTCGCAACAAATGATATGAAAAAAGAGTCAAAAGATTTGAGACTTGACTTTGGAGAAATTAAAAATGGTGTAGCTCATAATGAATTACATCCTGAGACTTTTGAAGAATTAGTAGAGAGAATTAAGGCTAATCCAGATAGTAAAATCACATTAACGAATGACTTAGATGCTAGTAGTTATAACAGTAGTTCAACTACTATGATTGATAAAGTATTTACGGGTACTTTTGATGGTAATTCTCATGTAATTAAAAATTTAAATAAACCTCTATTTAATGAGTTAAATGGCGCTACTGTTGAAAACATAAAGTTTGAAGAAGTTAGATTACCAGGAGCTAATGCTCAAGGAACACTAGCTAATACAGCAACAAATTCAATTATTAAAAATATCTTAATTAATAACTTTAAAAAAGATAGTAGTACAGGAACTTCTGGAACGTTAATTGGAAAAATTTCTAATCATACGATTGTAGAAGAATGTAAGACAACTGACTTTGTTATTAATAGTGCTTGGGCACAACAACAAATTGGTGGATTAATTGGTACAGTTGATAATTCAACCGTAAGAAATAGTTATGTAGTAGGTCAAATTAATGCATCTTGGAATTATGTTAGTGGCTTTATTGGAAGTAGTAATGGTGCATCTATTTTAGAAAACAACTATTCAAAAGTAACATTATCTAATAGTGCCGCTACAGTTTCTTGTGGATTTACTTGTGGATCGGCTAACTTAGTAGCAAAAAATAATGTTAGTTTGAATAAACTAAGTGCTAGAGTTAATCATCGTTTCATTAGTGGTATGAAAGAGTCAGCTAACAATTACTATTTATTAAATGGACAAGAAGAATTTAAACAAGATGGGGTTACAAATATCACTGAAAGTCAAGTGAATAAAAACTTATTCCAAGACATATCTTTTGATTCAGATATTTGGAATTTGAAAAACATATCATATGATAATACACCATCATTTAATATTGAGCATCCTAGTGTCATTAATATCGATCAAGTAGGAAATAAATATGATGAAGATAAGGAAA
>CANQKU010000033.1 GCA_947624535.1 uncultured Bacilli bacterium | reverse complement strand
CCCCCAGGGATTTTGTCAAGAAAAATTTTATTCACAAAAGAAAAAACTAGGAATTTTCCTAGTCACTAAATACACATAAGTTAATTGTTTAATTTTGATAGTTCTTTCTTTTTAATAAACAAACACACTCAACATGATAAGTATTTGGAAACATATCAAATGGCTTTATATAATCTATATTATATTCTTTTTCTAATTGTTTTAAATCTCTAGCTAGGGTCATTGTATCACAAGATACATATATCATATATTCAGGTTTTAACTTATTAATTGTAGAAATTATAGTAGAAGACATACCACTTCTTGGAGGATCTACTATTACCATGTCATAATATTCATTAATTTGTTCTATTCTTTTTTCTACGTCACCTAAAATAAATTTAATATTAGAAATATTATTCAAACTCTTATTTTTATTAGCATCTATTATAGCATCACTAACTACTTCTATTCCTACAACTTTTTCTACTTCACTTGCAATATATAACCCAATTGTACCTGTACCACAATATAAATCTAAAACTTTTTTAGCATGACAATTCTTAACATTTTTTAAAACTTCATCATATAATTTTTTAGTTATATACTGATTTACTTGAAAGAATGAATTTTCTCTAATTTGATAAGTTTTTGTACCAATTTTAGATAAAATATAATCTTTTTTCGTATAAACTTTATGATTAATATATAAGACATCTACTTTCCTTTTTAACTTATCAATATGCTTTACTTTACCCTCTATACTAATCATAACTTCATTTGTTTCATTACCAACTTTTATAGTAATCTTTTTTACCATATCTTCATCTTTTAACCATTCATTTAAATAAGGAATTAACTCATTAATCTTAGAATTTAATAAATAACAAAAACAAACATTAATTAACTTATGAGTCTTTTCTTGATAAAATCCTAATTGATGATTAACAACATGAAAAACTACCTTATTTCTATAGAAAAAGCTTTCACTTTCTTCTATAGGATAAATAGATACACTACTATTCAAATTATGATTAATTATATTTTTAACTTTTTCTTCTTTAAACTTTTTTTGTTTTAAAGTATTCATATGCATAATTTGACAGCCACCACATTCATGATAATATTTACATTTAGCTTGTATTCTATCATTACTTAATTTTAGATAAGATTTAACTGTAGCTTCTAAATATCTTTTTTTCTCTAATTCAATATTTAACGTTACTTCTTCTTGATCTAAAGCATCAATTACAAAACATATTTTTCCATCAATATAAGTAATTCCTCTACCATAATAATCTAGTTTTTCTATTTTCATTTAACTTCACCTAACATTTTAATTATAACACATATTCCAATTATTTTTTTCTCATACTAACATTAGGTGATAACTTATGGATAAAGTCATTAAGAATTTAAAAACTAAATTAGGTCCTAGTAGTGATTATATTTATAGAGAATTACTTATTGATAAAGTAAATGTTAATATTATCTTTTCTGAAGTTTTAACTAGTGGTGATGATATCAATCAATTTTTCTTAACTAAACTTACATTACTTTCTAAAAAACAATTATTATCTTTAGAAAATCATATACCTACTAATAATATTAAAATAATTAAAGAAGAAGAAATTACTACTTATTTAAATAATGGATTTTTAATATGTATTATAGATAAAATTTATGCGATTGAATTAAGAGCAACCTTAGAACGTGGCATAACTTCTATTGAAAGTGAACTTTCTCTAAATGGACCAAAAGATGCATTTTCAGAAAATTTTAATACTAATTTAGGATTAATTAAAAGAAGAATTAAAAGTGAAGATTTATGGTGGGAGGAGATGAAAATTGGAAAGTGTTCTAAGACTAAGGTAGGAATTATCTATATGAATGGTATTGTAGATGATGATCTTCCTAAACAAGTAAAGTCGCGATTAGCAAAAATTGATATTGATGGAATAATTGATTCTAATTATTTAAAAAGTGAATTAGAAAGTGAGAATAAAAGTTTTTTTCCTACGTTAATTTCTACAGAAAGACCTGATAAAGTTGCGATGAGTCTATTAGAGGGAAAAGTTGTTATTTTAGTTGATATGTCTTCTTATGCTTTAATTTTACCTAACTTTTTTATTGATTATTTTCATACTACTGATGATTATTATCAAAAGTCCGCTAATACTACTTTTATTAGAATTATTAGAGTTTTAGCTTTCTTTATAGCTATTTTTGTTCCGTCTTTTTATATTGCTATCACAACTTATAATCATGATGCTATCCCACTTTCATTGCTGCTTTTATTAAAAGCCCAACGGATCTCTGTTCCCTTCCCTGCGGTTATTGAAGCTTTGTTTATGATTATTTCATTTGAAATATTAAGAGAAAGTGATATTCGTATGTCTTCTACTACAGGAAGTGCTATCTCAATACTTGGAGGATTAATATTAGGAGATGCTGCAGTTGCGGCTGGTATTATGTCTCCTATTATGATTATTATTATTGCTATATCATCTATTGCTGGATTTGTTTTTACTTCTATTGAATTAGTAAATGCTATTAGAATGTATAGAATTATCTTATTATTTTTATCTTGTGTTTTAGGATTATATGGAATTTATTTAGGAAGTGTTTTCTTACTTTATAAGTTAATTACTTTATCATCATTTAATAAACCTTATTTAGCTCCATTTTCTCCATTTATTAAAAATGAACAAGCTGATGCTATCTATAAAAGTGAAAATAAAGGAATTAAATATAGAAATCCCTTATTATCAAAAAATAGAATACGAGGTGAATATAAATGAAAAAAATTATTATTTTTACTATTTCACTTTTATTTATCTTTGGAACAAATAGTTATGAAGAATTAAATCATCTAGCTATTATTACTAATATTGGTATAGAAAAAGTTAAAGATAATTACCAAGTTATTTATCAAGAAATAATTCCTGAAAAATTAGATAATAAAATTAAAAGAAATTATAAATATTATGAGAATAAGAGTAATACTTTACAAAGTGCATTTTTAAAATTAAATGAAGATACTACTAAGTATATTTATTTTGATCATTTAGAAAATATTATTATTAAGTCTAGTGATACTAAGGTATTAGAAGAATTAGAAAAGTATTTTGATAAAAATATAGATAATTTTAATATTATTTATACAACTGATAATGTTAAAGAAGTATTAAAGTATAGTAATAATTATAAATATGTTAATAGTCTAGTAGATGATAATATTTCTTTTCGTGAAGTTAAGAAAGCTATTTTAGAAAAAGAAGAAATAAAAATGCCTATAGTAAAATTTAAAAATGATAATTTAATCTTTTATGGGTATATAAAATTAGGTGAGAAAAATGATTAAAAAAGATTTATCAATAATTGCTTTAGTTTTTTTCGTAACTCGTTGTTTTTTTAGTATTTATCCAGTTTATAATATAGGTAGTTTTTTACTTAATTTTTTAATTATTTTAATAGGTATAATAGTTTTAAAGCATATAAAGTTACAAAATAAAGTAACTAGATTTTTATATTTATTAGTTATTTGTTATTTATTTATAATTGTTTTAATGAATGCGGCTAAATTTATTAATATTAATTATTTTAGATATAATAATTTTTGGATAACTATTTTATCTTTACTTGTTATTTCATATATTATTGGAAAAGAACAAATTAAAACGATTGGTTCTATTAGTGAGATTTTTATATTTATTTTTATAATTGTTTCAGTGGTTGCTATTACGGGGTTATTTTCTTTAATTAGACTTAATAATTATACTGACTTTGTAAAATTTGAACATTTTTCATTAAAACTTTATCCTATATTTATGCTTTTTCTTTTCTTATATATAAACAATAATAATATTATTACAGGTTATTTATTAGGAAGTATTTCTAGTCTCTTGGATATAATTTTATTAGTTGGTTGTTTAGGTAATAAATTAATTAATAATTATCACTATCCTGGTATTGCTATTTTAAAAAGTCTAAATTTATTTCATTTTATAAATCATTTGGATAAGTTTTTTTCATTTATTTACTTATTTGAATATACTATTACTTTAGCTTTTATGGTCCATATTATTTTAAGCTATAAAAAAATAACTAATTAGTTATTTAGCTTTCTAAGATATTACATTTATATCCGATTGTTTCATAATAGTTTTTTTGATCATCTAATGATTGATAGTAATTTAATAAGTCAATGTGATCTGGGTTATTATCAACTAAGTCTTGATTTACAGTAACTACTGTTGTAGTATCGTTAACTTCTATATCTACATTATTTAATGCTTTGAATAAGTTTAATTCTTCACTTACTGTAATTGAACTATTTGGAACACTGTCTTCTGGAACTTGATCTAATTTCTCATAAGTAATTGTATTAACACTGATTGCATCGTTAATATATTTAGTATTACTTGATACTTTATATAATTCTTCTTTAAAATATTTACTACATTGTAAAATTTTTAATTTAGGTTGTTCAGAGGTTCCTACAATAGTTTTTTCTTTAGGAATATACGAGCGAAAAAAAGGAGGTAAAACTATAAAAGATAGTAAGAAAATAATACAACAGATAACTAGAACTACGCTTCTTTCTTTTTTCATTTTGCCTCACCTATAAAATTTCAATGTCCTCTTCTTTAGAAGGAGTCTCCTCACTATTTTCACTATCTTGGCTGTTATCAACTAGTTTTTTATCTTTATTTTCTTTCTTATCAGCGGAAATTTCTTCTTCTAAAGCCATTGTATTTTGTCTTTTAACTCTTTTTTCAATAGTTACTAACTCTATAATATAATAGATTAAAAATCCAAATGGAATAATTGGGAAGAATAGCATTAAATAATAAATGATTTTATATTTTTCAACTAATCCCTTTGCAGTCATTGTCTTAGTAAAATTGAACGTGTAAATTACTGTAATTGCTAATAAAACAATAGTAGTACTAATTGCAACAAAACTACTCCAATAACTCAAAATATGTTGGTATCTATTAGGATTTTCTTTTTTTGTCTTACGGCAACATAGTGCTACTACAAGCCTCGACAATAAGATAATTCCTAGCATTGGTAAGAATACATAAATAATTAATTTAATAAGTAGATCAAAATCTAACGCTATACTACTATTAGTCATATCTTATCACCCTAATATAACTATAACATAATAATTTTTTTTTTTCAATTTTTTTTATAACTAAAATCAAAAATAGTTAACAGTTATTGAAATAACCTACATTTTTAGTTGATTTTATTAGTTTACACTTCTTGAATTACGGTTATAATCATTGGCTTTGACTCTGTTTCTTTATAGAAAAATTTACCTAAGACTTCTCTTACTTCTGTCTTTATTTTAGAATAGTCAACTCTTTGAATATTTGGCATAATATTTCCTTCGATTACTTGCTTAGCTAATTCTTTAGTTTCTAATAATAGGTCTTGACTTTCTTTAACATAAATAAAACCTCTAGTTAAAATTTCAGGACCACCTATTATTTCTTTAGTTTTCTTATCTAGAGTACAACTTATAATAACAATTCCATTAGATCCTAGCATTTCTCTATCTTTTAAAACTAAAGCACCTATATCTTCTTGACTTTTTCCATCGATTAAAACATCATCAACTTCGATATGTTCTTCTGTGTTAGTAAGATTACCATTTACAAATAAAGCCACATCTCCATTTTCTTTTAGAATAATATTATCTTTTGGAATACCTGCTTTTTCAGCAACAGTTGCATTAGCATATTGATGACGATACTCACCCTTAACAGGGAAATAATATTTAGGGTTCATTAGTTGGATCATTAACATTAAGTCTTCACTAGAAGCATGATGAAGTAAGTGTTTTTTACTTGATAATGATACGGCATTAGCTCCAAGCATAGCAATCTCATCCATAATTAAAGCCATTCTTTTTTCAATACCAGCATAACTTGGCTCAGTAATGAAAATAGTATCTGAGTCATTAATTTTAATATATTTATCGTATCCTTTAATAATTCGTTCCAAATTAGCGAATGGTTTTTCTTTTTCATCGGAGATTAAAATAACTACATTTTTATCATTAATATTAGTTAAATCTCCTATTTTTTTAGGATCTATAGTTAAATATTTTTCTTTAATGGCCATGTTAATCATCTTTTGAAGATTTTTACCCATTACAACAATCCTTCTATTAGTATTACTAACTTCATTAAAGATTTCTTGTATTCTATAAAAATGAGCTGGCATAATAGTTGCAATAATACGATTTTCATTACGATTTAATACTTCTCTAATAAAGTCACCTACACGGTTATTTGGAGACGTATGTCCTACTCTTTCAGCATAAATGGATTCGGATAATAAACATAGAACTCCTTGTTTACCAACATAGGCAAGTTTTCCAATATCAGTTTGATAATTAGATACCATGGTAGCATCAAATGTAAAGTCACCAGTATAAACAATTGCTCCATCTTTAGTATATAAAACATAACAAAAAGCATCTGGAATAGAATGAGTCATTCTAATTGGAAAGATTGAATTTTTTCCAAAGTTAACCTTAGTATGAGGTTTTAATTCTATTAGTTTATATTTTTTAATTTGGTGTTGCTCTAAGTCACTTTTTAAAATATCTAAAGTTAGTTTACTAGCATAAACTGGAATATCATTAATAGTTTCTAATAAGTCAGGAACAGCTCCCATATTACTATCATGTCCATGACTTAAGAATATTCCCTTTACTCTTTTTCTCCTTTTTAATATGTAGTCAAAATTTGGAATAATATAGTCAATTCCTAAATTTCTATCATTATCAAATTTTAATCCGGCATCAAAAATAAAAATATCTTTATCTACTTCGACAACGTACATATTTTTTCCATTTTCATTTAATCCGCCTAAACTAAAAATCTTTATTTTACTCATATTTTTCTCCTTTCTTAATTTATATAAGTTATCAAGCTTCTACATTATATCAAAATTATTAAATAAATTCAACTTAATAGAAAATATTTTAACAATTTCCATATCATGTAAAAGAAAAAGACCTATTGTTAGGTCAATTATTTATTTTAAATTTTTTTGAAATGATTTTACTATTTCTTTTTTTAAATCATCATCAAATAAATCCTTTATTTCTACATCTACTAATTTTGTTGCATCTAAATTTTTATTGTATACTTTTTGTGGATCTATTATTGTTCCCTTACTTCCTGTGAAATCTGTTCCCGAAACTCTAACATTATCAAATGAGCCGTTTATTTCTACATCTACTAATTTAGTGTCAATCAATGATTTATCATGTACTTTTTGTGGATCTATTACTGCTCCCTTACTTCCTGTAAAATCTGTTTTCCTAATTAAAACATCATCAAATGTACCTTTTATTTCTACATTTGTCAATTTTGTTGCCACTAAACATTTATCGTATACTTTTTGTGGATCTATTACTGCTCCTTTACTTCCTGTGAAATCTGTCCACGAAACCCTAATATTATCAAATGAGCCGTTTATTTCCACACCTGATAATTTGGCATCAACTAATGATTTGCATTTTACTTTTTGTGGATCTATTACTGCTCCTCTACTTCCTGTAAAATCTACTCCAATAACAAGAACATCATCAAATGTACCTTTTATTTCTACATTTGCTAATTTAGCGCCTTGTAATGATTTACAACGTATTTTTTGTGGATCTATTACTGCTCCACTACTTCCTGTAAAATTTGTTCCATCAACATAAACATTATCAAGTGAACCCTTTATTTCTACATCTGCTAATTTGGTGTCAATCAATGATTTATCACGTACTTTTTGTGGATCTATTACCGCTCCTTTGCTTCCTGTGAAATCTGTTTCCAAAACATTAACACCATCAAATGTACCTTTTATTTCTACATCTGCTAACTTTGTTGCATATAAATTTTTACCGCATACTTTTTGTGGATCTATTACTGCTCCTTTACTTCCTGTAAAATTTGTTTCTGAAACTCTAACACCATCAAATGTACCCTTTATTTCTGCATCAGCTAATTTTGTGTCATATAAATTTTTACCGTATAATTTTTGGGGATCTATTACTGCCCCTTTACTTCCTGTAAAATCTGCTCCAATAACAATAACGTTGTCAAATGAACCCTTTATTTCTACACCTGATAATTTAGTACAATATAATATTTTAGTACCATATAATGATCTACAACGTATTTTTTGTGGATCAATGACTGCTCCTTTGCTTCCTGTGAAATCTGTTCCATAAACATAAACATTATCAAATGAACCCTTTATTTCTACATTTGCTAATTTGGTACAGCCTAAACTTTTATCGTGTACTTTTTGTGGATCTATTACCGCTCCTTTACTTCCTGTGAAATCTGTCCCAATAACAATAACGTCATCAAATGTACCTTTTATTTCTACATCTGTTAATTTTGTTGCATATAAATTTTTATTGTATACTTTTTGTGGATCTATTACTGCTCCTTTACTTCCTGTAAAATCTGTTTCCCTAATAAAAACACCGTCAAATGAGCCATTTATTTCTACACCTGATAAGGTTGCATTGCTTAAATTCTTATCTTTTATCTTTTGTGGATCTATGACTGCCCCCTTACTTCCTGTAAAATCTACACAACTAATATCAATACCATCAAATGATACATTACTTAAATCTAACAATTTCCATAAATCATTTGGTATAGCGAAACTATCATATTCAAAAAATATATCATGTAATATTTCTTTATCAATATCTAATTTTATATAATCTTTTACATCACTTGCTTCATATTTTTTTAATTCTTCAATTAATAATTCTCTTAATTCAATATTTTTCTTTTCCACAAATCTTTCTCTCCTTAAAGTGTTTCCTATTATAGCATAATTTTATTATTTTGCAATACATCATAAAAAGACCTATTGTTAGGTCAATTATTTATTTTAAATGTTTTTGGAATGATTTTACTATTGCTTTTTTTAAATCATCATCAAATAAATCCTTTATTTCTACATCTACTAATTTTGTTTCATCTAAATTTTTATCGTATACTTTTTGTGGATCTATTACTGCTCCTTTACTTCCTGTGAAATCTGTTCCTGAAACTCTAACATTATCAAATGACCCCTTTATTTCTACATCTGCTAATTTTGTTCCACGTAAATTTTTACTGCTTACTTTTTGTGGATCTATTACTGCTCCTTTACTTCCTGTAAAATCTGTTTTCCAAACACTAACACCATCAAATGTACCTTTTATTTCTACATCTGTTAATTTTGTTTCATATAAATCTTTAGCTTCTACTTTTTGTGGGTCTATGACTGCTCCCTTACTTCCTGTAAAATCTGCATTCCTAATATAAACACCATCAAATGAGCCCTTTATTTCCACACCTGATAATTTGGTTTCAAATAGTGATTTACAGCGTATTTTTTGTGGATCTATTACCGCTCCCATACTTCCTGTGAAATCCGTTTTTGAAACTTTAACACCATCAAATGTACCTTTTATTACTACATTTGCTAATTTTGTTTCACGTAAATTTTTACCGCTTACTTTTTGTGGATCTATTACTGCTCCCTTACTTCCTGTGAAATCTGTTTCTGAAACTATAACATCATCAAATGTACCTTTTATTTCCACATCTGCTAATTTTGTTCCACGTAAACATTTACCGCATACTTTTTGTGGATCTATTACTACTCCTTTACTTCCTGTGAAATCCAGATAACTAACATCAATACCATCAAATGATACATTACTTAAATCTAACAATTTCCATAAATTATTTGGTATAGCGATACTATCATATTCATATTCAAAAAGTATATCTTGTAATATTTCTTTATCAATATCTAATTTTATATAATCTTTTGCACCACTTTTTTTATATTTTTTTAATTCTTCAATTAATAATTCTCTTAATTCAATATTTCTCTTTTCCATAAACTTTTCTCTCCTTAAAGTGTTTCTTAACTATTTAGCTAATTTCTCTAATGCTTTTTTAGCTGCATTTTGTTCAGCTTCTTTTTTACTTCCACCTATACCTCTACCATAGATAATACCATCAATTTCAACGTCAATAGTGAAAGTTTTATCATGGGCTGGTCCCTCTTC
>CANQKU010000032.1 GCA_947624535.1 uncultured Bacilli bacterium | reverse complement strand
CCATTTTCTTCACTAGGTTGGCCTAATGATCTTTCTTTGATGAAGCGTTATTATCCTACTAATGTTTTAGTAACAGGCTATGATATTATTCCATTTTGGGTAAATAGAATGACTTTCCAAGCTCTAGAATTTACTGATAAAAGACCATTTAAAGATTGTATTATTCATGGATTAATTCGTGATAAATTAGGACGTAAAATGTCTAAATCTCTTGGTAATGGGGTAGATCCAATGGACGTTATTGAAGAATATGGCTGCGATGCTTTAAGATATTTTCTAACGACTAACTCATCTCCAGGAGCAGACTTAAGATATGATATAGAAAAAGTAAAATCTAGTTGGAACTTTATTAATAAATTATGGAATGCTTCTCGTTTTGTTTTGATGAATATCGAAGATTTAAAAGACGATGAGTTAAATAAAGATGAATTATCAGTAGAAGATCAATGGATTTTAACAAAAGAAAATTTAGTTATTAAAGATATTATAAAAAATATGGATAAATATGATTTCCATAATGTTGGTTTAGCTCTACACAAATTTATTTGGGAAGAGTTTTGTGACTGGTATATTGAACTAGCTAAAGCTAATATGAATATAACTAGAAAGAAAGTATTACTTCATGTCTTAACTGATATTTTAAAACTATTGCATCCATTTATGCCATATGTAACAGAAGAAATTTATCAAATGCTTCCTGTTAAGAAAGCAGAATCTATTGTAATTAGTAGTTACCCAACTTATCATGAGGAATATGTATTTAATAAAAATAGTGAAATAGTATCTAAAATATTAGAAGATATCGTAGCAATCCGTAATTTAAAAGCTACAAATAAAATTGATAAGAAAAGTAAAGTAAAAATAAGCTCTTTAGATGAATATCTTCCTATTTATAAGTCACAATTAAAGATTACTGATGAAGTTATAATTAGTAAAGAGCTAGATCTAAATCAAGTTAATTATCAATCTAAATATATTAATATTACTTACTATTTTGAACAAGAAAAAATATCTGATGAAGCTAAAATAGAAGAAATCAAAAAATTAGAAGAGTCAATTGAAAGACGTAAGAAATTACTTAGTAATGAAAATTATGTAAATAAAGCTCCAAGTCATGTTGTTGACCTAGATCGTAAAAAATTACAAGAAGAAGAAGAAAAACTAAGTTTATTAAAGTCTAAGTAAAAATTCTAAAGAATGTAACTTTAGAATTTTTTTTCGACAAAATATTTACTTATACTTTGTTAGGATATTATTGGTGATAAAATATGAAAAAATTTTTAATATTAATGATAGTTGCTATTATATTAGGTGGAGTAAGTGGAAAAATATTATTTTCAAAGTATGAGGGACTTGATAAGTATTTGCTAAGTGACAAAAATAGAATTTATATTTTAGAAGAAGGGGTATATCCTAATAAGAAGTCATTAGAAGATAATACTAAAGAAATTGAACCTAAATTAGTTGTTGAAAATGATAATGGGTATCATGTTTATGTTGGTATTACTAGAAATGAGAATAATGCTTTAAAGATAAAAAAACTTTATCAAGAAAAAGGGTATCACATTTATGAAAAAGAAAAAAATATTAATAATCAAGAATTTTTAAATAATATTGAACAGTTTGATGTATTAGTAGAAAGCAGTAAAAAAGAAAGAGATATTTCTACTATTCAAGAAGTTATTTTAGCTAATTATGAAGAAATGGTAATAAATGAAGGGTAATTTCTAAAATTTTTTTTAAATAATATATTGAGGTGTATTATGAGTTACAAAATGAAAGAAATTCCTATAGATGAAAGACCTAGAGAGAAGGCTTTAAAAGAAGGAGTTGAGAGATTAAGTAATGAAGAGTTAATTTCAATTATTTTAAAGACAGGAACGTCAAATAAAAGTGCTAAAGATCTTGCCATGGAAATTTTAAAATTACAAGATAATATTACTGATTTAAAAAATATGACAATTCCTAGATTAAAAAAAATTAATGGAATAGGTGATGTCAAAGCTATAGAGATTGTTTCTGCAATTGAGCTTGGAAGAAGAATATTTTTGACGAAAATGGAGAAAAATAATAAAAAGTTACGAAATCCAAAAGAGATTTTTGAAGAGACTAAGTATTTATTTTTTGGTAAAAAGCAGGAGTATTTTTATTGTTTATATTTTAATAATAAGCAAGAGTTAATTGAGAGGAGATTATTATTTATGGGAACGATTAATAGAAGTGTTGTTCACCCTAGAGAAGTATTTAAACAAGCATATTTAGTAAGTGCATCAACAATTATTTGTATGCATAATCATCCATCAGGAGATGTGATGCCTAGTAGAGAAGATTTAGAGTTTACTAAAAATTTAGTAGAGATTGGAAAAGTACAGGGAATTCCTATTATTGATCACATTATTGTAAGTGATGATTCTTATTATAGTTTTTATGAAAATAAGAATATTTTTACACTTTAATTATTGTATCTATAGTCATTTTATATTATAATAACTTAGAGTTAATGAGGTGAAATAGCATGTACAAAAAAAATAAAAAAAAGCATAAATTTATAGTCATATTTATAAGTTGTATAGCTATTTTTGTATTGTTGTTTATCTCTTTTATGCTAGATAGAGATTATACAGTAGTAGAGTCAGTTGGAAAAGATATAGCTATGTTTGTAGAAAAAATTATTATGTATCCATTTACAGCCTTAAATACTTCAAAAAATGAGGACTTATCAAAAAGTTATACTATTCAAAAAAATGTAAATACTTCTTTAGAAGAAGAAATTCAAGAATTGAAAAAAGCCTTAGAATTAGAAAAGACATTAACTGAATATGACACAGTAACTGCTACTGTACTTTCTAGAAATAAAAGTTATTGGTTTAATACTTTAACAATCGATAAGGGTAAAAAAGATGGTATTTCTAAAAATATGATTGTAGTTACTAAAGATGGATTTGTTGGAAAAATTAATCGTGTTAATAGAAATTCTAGTGAAGTTAAATTAATTACTTCAGATGATGTTAATTATAAAGTAGCTATTTCAATTAATACAGATTCTGGTGATACTAATGCTATTTTAAATGGGTATGATAGAAAAAATAAATTATTGATGATTGGTGGAGTAGATAAGACATTTTCTATTAAAGAAGGAGATAAAGTGTTAACTAGTGGTCTAGGAGGAAAAGAGCCTAGGGGAATTTATATAGGACGTGTCAAAAAAATAAAGTCAGATAAATATAATCTAAGTAAAACGGTCTATATAGAAGCAGGACAAGATTTTAACAAAATCCATTACTTAACTGTTCTAAAGGAGAAAGCATCATGATTGTTAGTATCATTATTATTATAATTTCATTTTTCCTAGATGGAATTTTAACTAATTTTTTACCATATGGAGTAGGTGACTTATCTTTATTTACTCCCTTAACTACTTTAGTAAGCATTGTTATTGTTTGTCCATTTTTTCATAAAAATGATCAAAAAAAATACTTTATACTTAGTGCAATTGTAGGATTTTTATACGATTTATTTTATACAAATTTATTATTTTTTAATGCCTTAGCATTTCTTTTTATTGCATATATTACTTCTATTTTTTATAAACAATTCGGTAATGGCTATCTTTATATTTTACTTCATGTCTTTATATCCATTGTTTTATATGAACTATTAACTGTTTGTTGTATTATTATGTTTAACTTAGTACCAATTTCTATCGATAGAATAATCTATAAAATTAGTCATAGTTTAATCATAAATTTAATTTATGCCGAATTACTTTATATAATTATTCAAAGACTTCCAAAAAAATATAGAAAAGTTAGCATTAATTAGCATAACTTTTTTTTTAATTCATATTATTTAGTGAGGAGACTAAGAATATGAATGTAGAAAATTATAGAGGTAAGAAAACAGTACAAAAAAAACTAGTATTAAAAAAACAAATAAGAAATTTTATAAATAAAGTATTAATAGTTATAGCTTTATTCTTAACTTGTTTAATTTGTTTGAAAAGTAAACCTTCTTTTAAAAATCAATTAATTCATTATGTATATGAAGATAATTTTGAATTTACCAAGTTAAAATCAGTTTATGAAAAATATTTTGGAAAAATTTTATCTATTGATCAATTAGCACCTAAAGAAGAAGCTGTATTTAATGAAAAGTTACAATATAAAAAAACTAATGTATATAAAGATGGAGTAATGCTTACTGTTGATGAAGGCTACATGATACCTACATTAGAAAGTGGAATTGTAGTGTTTATGGGAGAAAAAGAAGGCTATGGCACAACAGTTATTGTAGAACAAGTTGATGGCATAGATGTTTGGTATAGTAATATTCAGTCAAATGATATTAAAATGTATGACTATCTTGAAAAGGGAAGTTTAATTGGAGAGGTAAAAGGGGACAAACTTTATATGGTATTTCAAAAAGAAGGGGCATATTTAAACTATAAAGAATATTTATAATTATCTTTATATTAGTCCTCTTTTTTTAATATTTGCTTTTCTAGCCATGATAATTGGAGCATTTATGCCATTTATTTTACTTACATCTTTAATTGTAATTCATGAATTAGGACATTTTCTATGTGCCATTTATTTTAAAGTAGAAACTGATAAGATATATCTTTACCCATTTGGAGGTATTTCTAAATTTAATTTATCTTTTAATGAGCCAATCTGGAAAGAATTATTAATTTTATGTATGGGTCCAATTTTTCAAATAATTTTTTTTAATCTACTTATTCATATTAACTTTCTAAGTCATTATTATCAATTAATTACTATTTATAATTACACAATACTATTATTTAATCTCTTACCAATTTATCCCTTAGACGGAGGTAAATTACTAAATCTTATCTTATCTTCACAGATAGCTTTTAAAAAAAGCCTAAATTATTCATTAATTATCTCTTATTTTACAGTTTTTATATTATTTTGTTATATGATGACTAAAGATTTATCAATTAATATTTTAGTTATTACTAGTTTTTTATTTTATAAAATAGGAGTAGAAGTAAGACAAAAGAAATATATTATAGATAAGTTTTTATTAGAACGTTATCTTAATAATTATAATTTTAAAAAAAGAAAAAGTGTCTTAAGTATCGATTATTTTATGAGAAATAGATATCATTTAATTAAAATAGGGGATAAGTATTATACTGAGAAAGAAATACTTAAGAAAAAGTTTAACAAATAAAAAAGATGACTAAATGCATCTTTAATTAAATTTTCTTTGTTTGATAGTATAACAAATTCCAAAGCCACTTGTAATTATAATTACAAGTATTAGATATAGGTTGATATCTGACGTATCTGGATTTTCATTTTCTGCTACTTCATCAGTTGGGGTAGGATCAGCTTTGTTAGATTTTTTTCTAATGAATGAGATAGTACCATCTTCACCAATTACTTTTTCGATATCATTATTATTTTCACCAAGTTCAATGTTAACACCACTTGGTATTGTTAAATTACTTGCTACAAAATCATTTGATACTACAATAGTAGCTCCAGCTGTAGCATTTTTTATTGCATTTAGTGTATTTGAAGCATTATCAGCAATAAAGTTAACACCTTTTTCTATTTTGATATCTCCATCTATAACTTCAACATTTTCAAAAACTATCTTTTGAGTAGAGTCACTATCATTATAGCTTCTCGAATCTACTGCAAATGGAGCGTTCAAAGTAGTATTTTTTATAGTTATATCTGAGTTATATACGACACCATCAGTAATTGAACTCCATTCAGAAATAGCGATTGTACCCTCACCATTACCAACTACCTCACTATTATCAATAGTAGTGCTTCCCCAATTTTGAATAGCAACTGATGGCTTAGTACCTAAATTAGCAACTATTTTAGAATTTTTAATATTTAACTCACTAGCTTCTTCATTTTTAACTGTTAGCCACTCACTTTGTATAAAAACCCCATCGATTTCTAAGTTTTTATAATTTCTAACACAAGATCCACTATTTTGACTACAAAGTATTTTTCCAGTTTTACCTGTACTACTATCAATTATTTTTCCAGTACCTAAATTATTAATTGCATAAGTACCACCCTTATTGTAATTAATAGTATGACCAGCTAAATCAATTGTAATATTTTCATCTTCATTAATTACAAAAGTGTTTTCTAAGTTGATATCATCTTCTAACTTTATTATGCCTTGGCTATCCTTATCAGGAAGAGTAGTTCCTTCTGCATGTACATTATTAATAGTACCAAAACAGCATAAGGTTGCTACTACGTAAATAAATAAGTTTAATTTTTTCATATTATCTAATCTATCTCCTTTCATAATAGTATTATACACTATTTGACATAGTATTTGTCAATATAAAACAAATATATTTTACATACCTATGCCTACTTATATTATATCATACAATTATATTTATATGTAAATATGGTGAATTTGTGTATTTATAAATAAAATGAATTGATATATAAGAGTTCCCTAGGTAGATACTTCTATTTTAATCTTTTAAATAATTGTTTAGCATTATCACTGGTAATTTTTTCTACTTCATCATAGCTAATTTGTTTTATTTCAGCAAGCTTTTTAATTATATATGAAATATTTGCTGTTTCATTAATTTGATCTTTAACTGGCTCAGGGGATATATATGGGCTATCAGTTTCAACTAGAAATAAATTATTAGGAACAAGACTAGCAACTTCAATGGATTTTTTAGCCGTTTTATAAGTTATTCTACCAGCAAATGATACATAAAAATTATTATTTATTAGATATTTTAAATCTTCTAAGTCAGGTTGAAAACAGTGAAATACACACCCATACTTAGGTTTTACATATTTTTCAAAAATATCAATTACTAATTTATTAGTATTATTAGAATGTATAATTACAGGTAAGTGAAGTTCATTAGCTATCATAATTTGTTTTATTAAATATTTTTTTTGGTCTTCTAAATTATTTTTGGTGCTGTCTAATCCTATTTCTCCTATAGCCACAACTTTTTTATTATTAGCTAAATCATATATATCTTTTAAATCTTGAGATGCAACATATAGTGGATGAATACCAATTGATGAGAAAAATTTAGGATTTGATTTTGAAATAGATATAGCTTCTTTTGATGATTTTAAATCTAATCCTACGTTAATAACTTTTTCTATATTTTTATTGTTATTAATAAGATTTATGTATTTTTCTTGATCAGTTAAAGCTATACTATTAATATGCATATGAGAGTCAATAGCCAATATTACCACCTTCTATCAAATAAAATAAGACTATTTTAAAATTTCACTTTGTCAACAGTATAAAATTCTAGAATTTATCTAGAATTATTTTTTCTTTTAATAATAATAACTATAATAAAAATTGTAAATAGGGTAATTGTACCAGTTGTTCCATAAGCAATATAGGTATTTCCACCAACAACCCATTTAAGAAATTGCACTATTAATGGAATTACTTGAAGTATTGTTAAAATAAGAGCAATAAGATTAAGTAACATATTTTCTTTATTTGATTCTTGAACATTTTTTAAGTCAACAATATGTTCAAGAAAACTTTGATTTCTTTGATAAGCTTCTAACATTTCTTTTGTTTTGAAACTATCGTTTATTTTATTAGCAAGATTTTGGGAAGTATTATATTTAAAATTATTTGTATTCCAAAATACAGAGGTTTTACCAAATTCTTTATATAACTGTTCAATAAAAGTTAAAGATACATTTCCCTCATGCTTTAATCCATCTACTATCTTTTTATTTGTTCTAGAAATTGCCGAGTTTTGAAAAATAGTGAGTTCTACAATGAAAAGAATTAAAGCTTCATATTCGATATTTCTAGAGAAGTCATTATTAAAGTCATTAAATATATATAGTATAGAGTTTAAAGAAACATAAGCTTCATAAAATTTATATTGTGAAATATTATCTTCACTACTAGTTATTATTTCTTTTGAAGTTATATGACCACTAGTATACTTAGTATTATATTTTCCCTTATAAACTTCTGCTGATAATAGGTTATAAAGTTCTAGTTGATCATCTGGTTTTTTTGACATACACATAATTGTTTTGCAGGCGCCACATTTTACTAAATTATATTTATCAAATATATAGTCATTAATATTTATAATATTATTATCTTTTTCGATAGTTAAATGTTCACTAATAGCATTATCTTGAATTTCTGAAGTGATGCTATGATTATTAGGAATTAAAATAGTTAAAATGTGAAGATTTGTTGTTTCATGTGAAGTTAGGAATAAATAGGCTGTTTCTTTTCCTGAAATAGTTCCATCATAGTCATCGCTTAAGCACATAAGAGTTTCTTTCCCAATAAATTTTCTTTTAAGCTCACTAGCAATACTATCATTACATTCATAATATGAGTATTTATTCATAACCTCAATATAGTTATTGGCTAACTCATTATCTTCTTCGTTTATTTTAGATATTTTTCCAGTAAATGGAATCATGATATAAACATCATCTTGATAAGTTTTTTTATAATATTTATTTTGTAGTTTTTCTCCATCACAATCCATAAGAAGATAGTTATCTTCAATTCTTTTAACTACTTTTAAACCTAAATTTTTAGCAAATCTTTCACCTTTATCAGAAACAATAGTGCCTAACACTTTTCCAATTTTGTAACCTTCTTTTATTTTACTATCAATAAATTGAACAAAAGAATTTATTAAAAGCGTTGTAGCTTCTTTTCCTCTTGTATTTGGATTTATTACAATAGATAGTATATAAATGTCAGTTTTTTTATTTTTACTATAATTTTCAATGTCATCTTTTGTAATATCATCATCGTGAATTTTAGAGTCATTATAGATACTATCTGATAACTTTTTAGTAATTGGAAAGAAACAAACATATCCAATTAATTCTTCTTTTTTGTATAAAAGTAAATACATTTCATCATTAGCATCTAATCTATCCTTTAAAGAATCATAAGATCCTTGTAAGTCATCTTGATACACCATAGCATCCAATTTTAAAATATCATTTAAAAAATTAGGGTCTAAATTTTTACTTGTTTTTATTTCATAATCCATACATATACCTCTAGCTTAGTATAGCATATTTATTTTTGTTTAACAATAGTGTATAATTAGATAAGAAATGGTGGTGTTGATGGTTTATGAAATATATAGAAGTTTCTTTAGATGATGTTCATTCATTAGATATTTTTAAAAGATTTTATGAGGAAGTATTAGAAAGTAGTTTTGATAAAAATGAATTAGAAACTTATGATCAATTACTAGATAATTTAAGAAAAAGTGAAGAGGGTAAACACGGACTTAATTCATATCATATTATCATTAGTTTGGATGATGAATTTTTACTAGGTGGTGCTATTTATGATTATTTTATTGATACTAATTCAGGAATTATTGAATATATTGCTACGAATAACAAAGTAAAAAAGAAAAGCGTAGCTAGTCAGACTTTTCAAATGGTAAATAAGCTTCTTAATGAAGAGGCGAGGGATAACGGCTTTGAAAGAATTAGTTATATTACTTGTGAGTTAGAAAAAGAAATAAATGGAAAACAATCAAATCATTATTTTTGGGAAAAGTTTGGTTTTAAGACTTTGAATTTTCATTATATTCAACCTCCGTTAGATGATACTAAAGAAGTAGTTGATATCATGAACTTTGGGATTATTACCAAAGCTCCATTCGCAACATATAATAAAGAATATATAGATAAAGAAGAATTAAAATCTATTTTACATGATTATTATCATTATACGATGAGAATAGAAGATGTGGAAAATTGCGAGTATTATATAAAAATGTGTCGTGAAATTGATAGTAAGGATCAAATTGGATTTATATAGATAAAAAAATAAATAATATATAAATTTGATTAGAAGAATAAAAAAAGTACTCAATCTGCAATAGATTAAGTACTTAACTAATTCAATTAGGGTAAGTACTCAACGTGCAAAAGTTAAGTATTTCCCTTTTTTATTTTATTCAAGTTCCCTTGACATATTCATAATAACATAAAAATACGACTTTATCAAGCATGTTTTCTATATTTCTACTCGAAAAGTTCGAGCTTCATATCAATCTGGTGCCGATTGCGAGAATTGAACTTGCCTCTGATCCTTACCAAGGATCTGTTTTACCACTAAACTAAATCGGCAATTAAAATAAAAACGTTGAAATAATCAACGTTATATTCCATAATGGTGGAGCATAGCGGGATCGAACCGCTGACCTTCACGGTGCAAACGTGACGCTCTCCCAGCTGAGCTAATGCCC
>CANQKU010000031.1 GCA_947624535.1 uncultured Bacilli bacterium | reverse complement strand
GGTATGATTGAATAGAAGATAGAATATGGAGAGTGAAAAATGAAAAGAGTAGTCAAGAAAAATTATAAAACAATAATAGCATTTATTCTTGGAATTATAGTAAGTAGTATAGGTGTTTATGCAGCGACACTATCTAGTAGCGAAGTAACTTATGATAACAATAATTCAGGAATAAAAGCAGAAAACTTACAAGGAGCAATAGATGAGTTATATAGTAAAGCTAAAAATAATGCCAAAATAATAGGATATGAATACAACGAAAAAGATGATCATAAATGTATCAATGGAGAAGAATCAACATGTGTAAAAACTGAATGTTATAAAAAAGGACAAGCTAGTTGTAAACAAGGAACAATAATAAGATACTATGTAAATAGCCATGAATATCATTACTTTTATGTATTACATGATGATGGAAACACAATTACGATGCAACAAAGAGAAAATACAGTTAGAAATATTCCGTGGCATGCAGGAAGTGATGATAACAGTAAGGGACCTGATACAGTATTACCAATTTTAGAAGCAGCAACATCAACTTGGACGAATGTGAATGTAATAGAGTATACACCAGGAGAAACTGAATTTAATGGGAATAAGTTTACAGGGTGTACTTATAATTCTGAATTAAATACAGGAGATTTTAAAATAAGATGTGAATCAAATACATATGATAGTAAAACTTTAGTAAAAAGAAAAGCAAGGGCAAGAATTATAACTGCTCAAGAAGCAGGAAGTACAGGTTGTTTGGTATGGAAAGACGGAAGTAAAGATGATAGAATATTATCACCTAGTAAAGATGCATATAACAACGGTTCTTGTCCAGACTGGATGCACAATTATATGTACCAATCAGCAGATTATGGAGGAAGTTATAGCAATGACACAACAAATGAAAATAGTGTATATGATTATGCTTATTGGACCATGTCTGCTAACTCTGGCGGTGCTGTTACTGCGTGGGATGTGGGCCGCACTGGCAACTTGAGCATCCCTGAGTCTTCGGATACCAACATTGGTGCGCGTGCCGTAGTAGAAATAAGCAAGTCTAATCTATAACTGTTCTTTCTTGACATTCTTTTTACTTTCCATTTATAATTTAGTTAGTAAAATAGGTGATTATATGGAATATTCTGAATACTCTTTAGAACAGTTAAAACAAAATAGTAATTTTGAAAAATTATGTAGTTATTTCTTTAATCTTGCTAAAGATAAAGAAACTTATGAAACATTACAAAGTATTTTATATAAGGGTGGTATTGAACAATATAGTTTTTCTGCTAAAATGCCTATAAAAAATAATCCTGAAATAGAAATGAAAAGACGTTTTTCTATGGCATATTTATTTATTACTGAGCCCCAAACTTTTAAATTCTTTGTAGATAATAACATTAATTTATTTCATGGAACTAATGCTAGTGTTGTACCTGATATTTTAAAGTATGGATTAAATAGTGTAGATGAACTTAATAAACAAGGAATTGAAATATCTACTGGTGAAGATTGGAGTCGAATTGGAGGAAAAAGAAATTTTGTAAGTTTTACTGACGTATATGATATAGCAGAGGGTTATGCTGAAATGTCAACAAAAGAAGATACACCTTATAGCGCTATTATAGGTACTACAGCAAGTGAAATTAGAAAACATGGTACAGTTTCAGTTGCTTCTGACGTTTCAGAAGTTTGTGTAAAAAATTCATTTTCAAAAGAGTCAATTAAATGTATTTGTGTTGATACTGATAATATAGATGAATTTAAAAATAAAATTGCAAATTATCAAGTACCAGTTTTAAAAATTCCAAAGATTGATGATAAATTTTACTATATTGATGATATGTCTCAAATATATATTAATGAAGATAAGTATGAAAAACTAGTTAATAAAAATAAAGCTCAAGAGATAAAAAGACTTACTAATCCCGCTACTACTAAGGATAATACTAATTCAATTTCTAATCTTAGAAAAACTATAGATAAGTTTAAAGATATAATAAAAGATAAAACTACAAAAACTAAGTAAAGAGCCAAATGACTCTTTTTTTAAAGTCCCACTATCATAATTTGACTAAATAATGTATAATAAAGAAGTATGAAAATAAATCAAGAATAGGTGAAGTGTCATGTATTTAAAAGAAATTGTAACGAATGGATTTAAATCTTTTGCTGATAAGATTGATATTCAATTAGAAGATAAGATTACTTGTATAGTAGGGCCTAATGGCTCAGGTAAAAGTAATGTTGTTGATGCAGTTAGATGGGTACTTGGTGAACAATCAGTTAAATCTCTTCGTGGTGAAGGTTCAATGAGTGACGTTATTTTTTCAGGAAGTAAGAGTAGAAACCCTCTAAATGTAGCTTGGGTAGAACTTATTTTTGATAATCATGACCATTATCTTAATATCCCTTATATTGAAATTTCTATTAAAAGAAGAGTCTATAGAAGTGGTGAAAATGAATACTTTTTAAATAATGAAAAATGTAGATTAAAAGATATTACTAATTTATTATTAGATACTGGTGTTGGTAAAGAGTCATTTAATATTATTTCCCAAGGTGAAGTAGATAGAATACTTAGTAATTCACCAATGGATAGACGTGTTATTTTTGAAGAAGCAGCTGAGATTTTAAAATATAAAAGAAGAAAAGAAGAAGCTTTAAAGAAGTTAGACCATACTCATCATAATTTAGATAGAGTAAATGATATTATTACTGAGTTAGAATTACAAAAAGCTCCATTAGAAGATCAAAGTAAGAAAGCTAAAGAATATTTAGATGCTAAAGAAAATTTAGAAAAACATGAAGTAGCACTTTTAGCCTATGATATTGAAAATTTATCTAGAGAAGTAGAAAAAAGTAAAACTCATAAAGATGAGTTAGATAAAGAAGTTTTATCACTATCTAGTTTTTTCTCATCAAATGATGCGATTAATATGGAACTTCGTCGAAAGTTAGAGAAATATGAACAAGAACTTTCTAATTTAAATTCTCAATTACTAGAAGTTACTGAAGAAGTAGAAAAAATAAAGGGTGAACGTAATTTAATAAAATTAAGAGAAAATTCAACTACTAATCAAGAAGAAGTTACTAATAATTTGAGAGATTTATTAGAAAAAGAGGGTATATTAAATAAAAATATTGAACTTGGTAATTCTCAAATTAAAATTATTGAAGAAGAAATTATGTCTTTAGATGAAAAGTTAAAGAATTTAAAAAATTCTCTAAATCAAAAAAATGAAGAGAAAAATACGCTTCAAGTAAAATATGAAAATCTAGATCGTAATATAATTAATAATAAACATAAAATAGATACTTTATCTTTAGAAATTGAACAAGGTAGTAATCTTCCTATTAGTGTTAAAAGTATTTTAAAAAATCATGATTTATCAGGTATTCATAATACTATTGGAAATATTCTAACAATTAATGAAGAATATATTAAAGCTTTAGAAATAGCTATATCTTCTAGTAAAAACTTTATTATTACAGAAGATGAAACATCATCAGTTAAAGCAATAGAATATTTAAAAAGTAAACATTTAGGTAGAGCTACATTTTTCCCATTAAATGTAATTAAATCTAGATATATTGATGATAATAGTTATAAATTACTTCAAACTAATGATGACTTTATTGCTGTTTTAGCAGATATTGTAAAGTATGACTCTAAATATAGAAATATAGTTTATAATCAGTTAGGAACTACTCTTGTTACTAAAGATCTTGATAGTGCTAACCGTCTTGCTAAATTTATTTCTTATAGATATAAAATAGTAACTTTAGATGGAGATATTATCCATGTAGGTGGATCTTTATCAGGAGGTAGTTCATATTCTTTAAAAAGTATGATTTCTCTAAGACAAGAATTAAAAGAGTTAGAAAATCTAAAAAATACTCAAGAAGATGACTTTTCATCATTAAAGATAAAGATAGATAATATAAATAATCAGTATGAAGAGTTAAATAATCAATATGTTAAAGTATCACGTGATAAAATCTTAGAAGTAGAAAAACTAGATAGTAAGAAAGAAGAGATTAATTTAGTTTGTCAAAACTTAGATGATTTAGAAAAAGAAATAGAAAGTATTAAAAGATTAAAGACAAATTCTTTGAGTCAAATGGAAGAAGAATTAATTAAAGAGTATCACACTAAAAATACTTTAAAAGAAAAACTTATTCAAGATAGTAAAAATTTAACTAAAGTTATTGAAAAATTAAAAGATGATATAGAAAAACGTACTGCTGATGATAAAGTTAAATCTTCACATATGCGTAGTTTAGAAAAAGAAATAAAACAAATAGAAATAGATATTACTAAAAAAGATATACGTCTAGATAATATGTTAAATATCTTAAATGAAGAATATTCTATTACTTATGAAAGAGCTAAAAAAGAATATATTTTAGATATAGAAGTAGAAGAAGCTAGAGAGTTAGTTAAACAATATAGAGAAATTATTAAAAAAATTGGAATGGTAAATTTAGCTGCTATTGATGAATTTGAAAGAGTAAATACTAGGTATGAATTTTTAACTAAACAAAAAGAAGATTTATTAAAAGCAGAAGATACTTTATTAGAGATTATGGATGAGATGGATGAAGTAATGAAAGAAGAGTTTGCTACTACTTTTGAAAAAATAAGAATAGAGTTTAAACAAGTATTTAAAGAATTATTTGGTGGTGGTACGGCTGATTTGAAATTAACTAATCCTGATGACTTATTATCAACTGGTGTTGATATTGTAGCTAGTCCACCTGGAAAGAAATTAACTACTATTAGTTTACTTTCTGGTGGTGAGAAAACATTTACGGCTATTAGTTTATTATTTGCTATTTTAAATGTTAAAACAGTACCATTTTGTATTTTTGATGAGGTAGAAGCTGCCTTAGATGAAGCTAATGTATCATCATTTGGTAAATATTTATCTCATTATAAAGATAAGACTCAGTTTTTAATAATTACTCATAAAAAGAAAACTATGGAATTTGCTGATACATTATATGGTATTACTATGCAAGAGTCAGGGGTATCTAAACTAGTAAGTGTTAAACTAAATGAAAAAACTCCTAGTATATAGTTATATTAAGTAAAAGTGTTTTTAAACGCTTTTATTTTTGTTTATAAATTTAAAATAAACTATTGATTAAAACTAATGTTTGAATTATAATGAAGCTACAGGAACAAGAATGAGGTGAATGATGGAAAATAAATTACAAGTTACAAATCATGATTTTTTAATATATAAGGATGACAATAATAATGTTAAAGTAAGTGTACTTTTAATTAATAATGATATTTGGCTAACACAAAATTTAATAGCTGAATTATTTGGGGTTTCTAGAAGTACTATAACAGAGCATATTAATAATATTTTAAATAGTGGTGAACTTGCTGAAGATACTTCTGTCGGAATTTCCAACGAAAGTTCTGGTGGAAGAAAAGCCAAAATTTATAACCTTGACATGATTATTATTGGAAAGAGTCACCAAATGGTCCAATTTATAGATATGATATAGATATTGCTAAAAATTATTTGACGGAAAAAGAATTAAAAGATTTAAATAGAATTGTTACAATGTATTTAGATTATGCTGAACTACAAGCTGAAAATCATAATGCTATGACAATGAATGACTGGATAGAAAAACTTAATGTATTTTTACAGTTTAATGAAAAAGAAATATTACATAACTCAGGAAAAATTTCTCATAAGGTAGCTAAAGAACTTGCATATAAAGAATATGATAAATTTAGAAAAAAACAAGATAGATTATTGATCTCGGATTTTGATAAATTTCTTGAGTGTGATAAAATGATAAAAGATATAGAAAATACTTCAAATAAATAATTCAAATATAAACTAAGATTTATGATAAAAAGGAACGTGATAATATGACTTATTTAGATTATTCTGCAACTACCCCTGTAAATGAGGAAGTATTAGATACTTTTTGTAAAGTTACAAAAGAATATATTGGTAATCCTAATTCTTTACATAAACTAGGATTAGAGTCTAAAAAATTAATTGATGCTGCTACTAAACAAATAGAAAATATTTTAAATATTCATGAAAAAGATATTATTTATACAAGTGGAGCAAGTGAAGCTAACAATACAGCTATTAAAGGAATTTGTTTTTCTCATAAAAATAGAGGAAAACACATTATTACTACAAGAGTTGAGCATTCTTCTATAATCGCTCCATTATCTTATTTACAATCACAAGGCTTTGAAGTAGATTTTGTAAAATTAGATAAATATGGAAGAGTTGACTTAAAAGATTTAGAAAATCTAATTAGAGAAGATACTATTTTAGTAAGTATTGCTAGTGTAAATAGTGAGGTTGGGGTAATTCAACCTATAGAAGAGATTGGAGTTTTATTAAAACAATATAAAAAGTTATATTTTCATAGTGATATTACTCAATCAATTGGAAAAATTAATATAGATTTAACTAATGTTGACTTAGCTTCTTTTTCAGCTCAAAAGATTTATGGTATTAAAGGAATTGGCTGTTTAATAAAAAATAAAAATATAAAAATAGATGCTTTAATTCATGGAGGTAAATCAACTACTATTTATCGTAGTGGAACACCTGCGGTAGCTTTAATAGCATCTTTAGCTAAAGCCTTAAGAATAATTTGTTCTAATCAAGATAGTAATATGAAATATGTTACTGAATTAAATAAGTATCTATGTGAAAAACTAAATTCTAATCCTATGATCCATATAAATAGTAATACTTATTGTAGTCCATATATCATTAATTTTAGTATTAAAAATATTAAACCTGAAACATTTTTACATGCTTTAGAAAAAGATGATATTTATATATCTACTCAAACAGCATGCTCAACCTCTCCAAAATCAGAGGCTGTTTATGCAGTTACTAAAAATGATGAATATGCTAAAACTAGCATTAGAGTTAGTCTAAGTCATTTAACAACAAAGGAGGAATTAGATTCCTTTATTGAAAAACTACAAGTTGTTATAGAAAGGTTGGAAACACTATATGAAAGTCATTAAAATTACAGCAATTTGGTGTAGTGCTTGTTTAATCATGAATAAAATTTGGAAAGAAATCTTAAAAAAATATGATATAGAAACAATAGAGTTAGACTTAGATATGGACGAAGAAGAAGTAAAAAAATATAATCCAGGATCTATTTTACCAGTCTTTATTTTTGAAAAAGATGGTGTAGAAATAAAAAGAATAGTTGGTGAGGCAAAAGAATTAGAACTTATAAAAATTATAGAGGAGCTAGGCTTTTATGAAAAATCTAATTAAAATAATAGTACTAGTTTTTCTTTTAACTTGTTCATTTTTACTTAATGTAGATGCCAAAGAAAAAATATCACTTTATTTCTTTCATGGAGATGGCTGTCCACACTGTGCTGAAGAAGAAAAATTATTAAAAAAATTAGATAAAAAATATGATATAGAAATAGTTAAATATGAAGTTTGGTATAACAAAAATAATCAAAAACTATTAGAAAAAGTTAAAAGAAAAATGGATATTTCTACTAATGGTGTACCTGTTACTATAATAGGACCTACTGTATTTGTAGGTTATCAAACTTCATACGAAGTAAAAATTGAAAGAGCAATAAAATACTATTTAAATAATCCTAAAAATTATCAAAACTATGTTACAAAAATTAAAAACTCTACATTTAAAGATGAAAAAATTATTGACTATTTTAATGAAAGTGATAAAAAAACAGATACGTCAACTACTATAAAAATACCTCTAATTGGTAAAGTTAATTTAAAAAATATCTCAATTGTATCAGCAAGTGCTGTTATTGGTCTAGTAGATGGATTTAATCCTTGTGCTATGTGGGTTTTATTATTTTTAATTAGTATGCTCTTAGGAATGAAAAATAGAAAAAGAATGTGGGCTTTAGGAATTACATTTTTAACAGTTTCAGCCTTAGTTTATATGATGATTATGCTTTCTTGGCTAAATATAGTTATTCATGTTACTACGTCTATATTATTTAGAAATATAATTGCTCTTATAGCAATAGTTGGAGCAATAATTAATTTAAATAGTTATAGAAAAACAAGTAGTAGTGGCTGCGAAGTTGTAGATGATAATAAAAGAAAGAAAATTTTTACTAAAATAAAAAAATTTACTACGGAAAAAAGCTTTTTACTAGCCTTACTAGGAGTAATTAGTCTAGCTATCAGCGTCAATGTTATAGAACTAGCTTGTTCAGCAGGTCTTCCAATAGTTTTTACCCAAATATTAGCTTTAAATAATATTAAAGGTATTTCAGCATTTTTATATACCTTAATCTATATATTTTTCTTTTTACTAGATGACTTAATTATCTTTACAGTAGCTATGGTAACAACAAAAATAGTAGGAATTTCTACTAAATATAACAAATATTCCTATCTAATAGGTGGTATTATTATGTTAATTATAGGAATATTATTATTTATTAAACCTGAATGGATAATGATTCAATTTTCTAAATAGGTCTAGTAATATTAATAATTTTAGTATATAATAAAAAAGAATAGAGTAAGAGGTGGCTTAAATAGATATGGATAATAAAATTATAATTGTAAATTCTAATCAAGAAGAAGAAGAGGTAAGTTTAGTAACTTATTTAAATACTAAAGATAATAAGAGTCAGTATATTGTATATACTAGAAATGAAAAACAAGCTAATGGAGATATGGTAATTTATATTTCTAAATTAATTGAAGAAGATAATAAGAAAAAAATTATAGAAATTAAAGATGAGGAAGAATGGAAAAATGTACAATCTTTATTAAAAGAAATAGCGAATGCGTAATGGATGGTGATATTTATGTCTTATGATAATTTTGACTATAATGAAGCATTAGACTCTATCAAAGCTAATTTATTTGATATATATGAACACCAAGAAAGAGTAATTGGATCTTTAACTGATGAAGTTTCAAAACAAACTCAAATTAATAATTATGTAAAAATGAAAGATACAGCTATTAATTTAATAGAAGAAATTATGGGATTATATAATAATAAAAAGATAGATAATGACTTAGAAGAAGTAAAGCCACAAGTTATTGAAGTAAATCCTAAAGTAATTTCTAATGAAACACCAGTTATAGTTGAAGAAAATGTTGAAGTTAATGACTTAGATAAAGAAGATATAGAACATTTTTACTTAGATGATAGAAATGGAACAACTCCTAATTTTGCTTATGTTCCACCAAATCTTTTAGAAACTATTAAGAAAAATGGTACAACAAAACTAGAGATAACCTCAAATGATAGTGAAGAAAAAATAGAGGATAATCACTTATACAAAATAGATTTAGATAAAGCTAAAGGAATTATAGTTAGAACAGATCAATATATGAAATTAGCACTATCTAGACATAGACAAGAGGGTGTATTAAAAGAAGCTAAACAATATCGTGAAGAACAAGCTAGAGTTTCAAATCAACAAATATTAAAAGATGACTTAGATAAAATGAATAATAAAATTAAGACATTAAAAGTTGCTTAAAAGGAGAAAGTGTAATGAATACTAATGAAAATATAAAAGAATTAAATTCAAATAACCAAATAACAACTTCTAAAGCAGTTACCATTGTTAATACTACAAATCCTAGTATATATCAAGATTACTTAGATAAACTAAATCAAATTTATACTACCACAACAGAAGAAAATTCAGTTATTTCTGAATATGTTGTAAATAATAATAAATGTAGCCATACTTTAATTATTAGAGAATTAAATGGTAATAAAACTTTAGCATTAAGTAATGAATTTGAATATAATGACTCATTTAAAAATGAATTTTTAGAAGCTATGATACAAGATTATAAAAAACATAATTCAGTTTTAGATTGTAATATTGTTACAGTAGAAAATGACTTAACTTCTATTATAATTCGAACAAAAGAAAATGATACTCTAACAATTAGAAATATAGATATAGATTTAGCTAGTAAGATTAATGATCAAGTAATGCCAAAACAAGAATTAAATTCTCCTAATAAAACATTAATGAAAAAAATAGATGAAAAAGGTATAGGAAATACTTTTGTAATTCTATTAACAGTACTTTTAATAGGTATTACTTTAGTAGGAACAATCTTTTTTACAATCATGTCTAAAAAATAATTAACTAACTTAAGACTTAAGGAATTAACCTTGAGTTTTTTTGTACTGCTGTGAATAAAATTTTTCTGTTAAGATTTTTTTAAAATGTCACTTTTTTATTATTATAAGTAACAAACAAAGACAAGCTTTATTTGTAAAAATATTATGCTTAATGAAAGCTAAAAAGCAAGGGTCAAGATTAAC
>CANQKU010000030.1 GCA_947624535.1 uncultured Bacilli bacterium | reverse complement strand
GGAACAGGTGGTGCAGGTGCGGCTAGTGGAATAACAAACTTAGGTGTTCAAGGCTGCATTATTGATGATTCAAGTGTTCATTGTGTTAGCACGGGTTATGTATTAACAAGAGGTCCAGTAAAAGCAAGAATGATAACATTACAAGAGGCCAATAAAGTAGGTTGTACAACAAGTAGTAAATCATGCCCAGTATGGATGTATAACTATCTAAGTAGTTCAACAAGTTATGGAGGAACAAATACTGACGATAATACGTACTATTATTGGACCATGTCGGCCCACTCTTCTTACTCTAACGCTGCGTGGGGTGTCTACTACAACGGCGTCGTGAACTACAACGACGGCGGCACGACGACTACTAGTGGGGTTCGTGCGGCAGTCGTTGTTTCTAAATAGAAAAATATAATTACTAAAATAACTTAAGATAAATATAAATTCTTAAGTTTTTTCAATATGTGAATATTAGTAGTAAAAAATATTAGAATTGTGATATAATAGATAGGAATTAGGAGGGATACTAATGAAAGATGCGCTAACAAAAGAAGAAGTTTTACATGTAGCAGAGTTAGCTAGAATAGAAATTAGTGAAGAAGAATTACAGATGTATCAAGTTAAATTAAAGACTTTGTTAAATCAAATTGAAGAAGTAACTAAAATTAATGATCATGATAGTGACTATTTGATAGCACCTTGGCAAGAAGATGCTATATTACGAAGTGATACTGAGGGTGAAATGTTAAACTCTAAAGATGTGTTAATGAATGCTCCACGAAAAAGTGGAAACTATATAGAAGTTCCAGTGGTGATTACTAATGAGTAAGTATTTAGATTTATCATTAATAGAAATTAATGAACTATTAAAAAGTAAAAAGATTACACCAACGGATTTAGTATTGGAATGTTTTGAGAAAATTGAAAAAAATAAAGATTTAAATTGTTTTATTACTTTAGATAAAGAAGGGGCTTTAGAGAAAGCTAAAAGTCTTGAAGATAAAGAGATTAAATCTTTAACTTATGGTATTCCAATTGCTATTAAGGATAATATTGTAACTAAAAATATAAAAACAACCGCAGCATCTAAAATGTTAGAGAATTTTATTCCTATATATGATGCTGATGTAGTTAAAAAAATAAATGATGCTGATATGATTATTATTGGAAAAACTAATATGGATGAGTTTGCCATGGGTTCTTCTACTCAAACTTCTTTTTTTGGTAATACTAAAAATCCATGGAATAAGAGTTTAGTTCCAGGTGGTTCTAGTGGTGGAAGTGCCGCAGCAGTTAGTGCAAGATTAACGCCTATTGCTTTAGGTTCTGATACAGGTGGCTCAATTAGACAACCTTCTAGCTTTTGTGGAATTGTTGGATTAAAGCCAACTTATGGAAGAGTTTCTCGTTATGGGTTGATAGCGTTTGCTTCAAGCTTAGATCAAATTGGACCAATGACTAGAAATGTTTATGAAAATGCCTTAGTTTTAAACGCAATCTGTGGAAAAAGTAGTAATGACTTAACTAGTTATGAGACAAATGAAGATTTTACTAGACTTATTGGTAAAGATATAGAAGGTATGAAAATAGCAATTCCTAAATTTTATATGAGTGATGCTATTGATAAAGAAATTAAAGATAAGTTAAATAATATTATTGATTTATTAAAGAGTAAAAATTGTACTATTGATTATGTAGATATCAAATATATAGATAAAGCTGTACCTCTATATCAAATTATTGCGATGGGTGAGGCTAGTTCTAATTTAGCTAGATTTGATGGTATTCGTTATGGATATAGTTATGAAAATCCTAAAGATATTCGTGATTTATATTTTAAAACAAGAAGATTTGGATTTGGTAATGAAGTTAAAAGACGTATTATGATTGGAAGTTATTTATTAAGTGGGAAAAATGCTACTACTTATTATAATAAAGCTATGGCAATTAGAGATGATATGAGAAATTCATTTTTGAAAGTATATCAAGATTATGATTTAATAATTGGACCAACAGCAACTACTAAAGCTTATCCACTAGGCCAAGATTTAGATGACGCTGTCAAAGCTTTTATGGATGATATTTTAACAATTCCTGTTAATATGGCAGGTCTTCCAGCTATGTCTTTACCAATTGGTTTTTCAACTGATCACTTACCAATTGGAATGCAAATTATTGCTGCCCCATTTAAAGAAGCTAAAATCTATCAGTTAGCAAGTTTTATTGAAAAAGAATTAAATCTTGATTTATGTCCTAAGTTAGGAGGAGAAAGTAATGAGTAAATATATACCAACGATTGGAATAGAAGTCCATGTAGAGTTAAAGACTAAAACTAAAATCTTTTCTTCTTCTAAGAATGGCTATGGTAGTATGGCTAATAGTTTGACTAATGTAGTTGACTTAGGGTATCCTGGAACTCTTCCAACATTAAATGAAGAAGTTATAAATACAGCTATTAAAGCTGCTCATGTTCTAAATTGTAAAATTAGAAAAAAACAACATTTTGATCGTAAAAATTATTTCTATCCTGATAATCCTAAAAATTATCAAATTACTGAAGCACGTACACCTATTGGGTATGATGGGTATGTAGAAATTGAGATTAATAATGAAAAAAAGAAAATTGAGATTGAAGAAATTCATATCGAAGAGGATACTTGTAAAAGTGCTCACCGTGGCAAGGTTAGTTTATTAGATTTTAATCGAGCAGGGGTACCATTAATTGAAATTGTATCCAAAGCTTGTATAGAAACTAATGAAGAAGCTAAACTTTATTTAGAAAAATTACGTCAATTATTATTTTATAGTGATATATCAGATTGTAAGATGGAAGAGGGTTCAATGAGATGCGATGCCAATGTCTCTCTTAGAAAAAATATTGCTGATCCATTAGGAACAAAGTGTGAAATTAAAAATATAGGGTCTATTTCTAATGTAGGTATTGCGATATCAAAAGAAATTGAAAGACAAGCTAAATTGTTAGATCAAGGAGAAAGTTTTCAAGAACAAACTCGTCGTTTTGATGATAAATTAAATGATACTATTTTAATGCGTGTTAAAGAAACAGGAAATGACTATAGATATTTTCCAGAACCTGATATTCCATATGTAATAATAACTGATGAAAGAATAGAAAAAGCTATTTCTAGTTTACCAATGCTTCCAGATCAAAGAAAAGAGCTTTATCTATCTAGAGGTGTTAGTGAAGTTAATGCTACTAAAATTATTGCTAATAGAAATTTAAGTGACTATCTAAATGAATTTCTTGATACTAATTTAAATTTTCAAGTAGCTACTAATCTTTTATTAGGAGATATTTCTGGATATTTAAATCGCCAAGAAAAAGAAATTAATCAAACAGAGTTAACTAAAGAAAAGTTTATAGAATTAGTAAAAAAAGTAGAAGAAAATACTCTTACAAGTAAGAATGTTAAAGATATTTTAGATGAGTATTTAGAAACTAGTCAAACTTTGGATGAATTAATTCAAAAAAATGGTATTTCTAATATTACGGATGAGAGTTTATTAACAGAAGTTGTTGATAAAATAATTTTAGAAAATCCTGATAGTGTAAAAGATTATCAAGCTGGAAAAGAAAGAGCTATTAAGTTTTTAATGGGTCAAATTATGAAAGAAACTAAGGGTAGTGCTAATCCTAAATTAGTAAATGAAATTTTAATTTCTAAATTAAATAAGTAATTGAAAACATAAAATACATAGTGTATAATAAAGATATTAGGATGTGAGAATATGAAAAAGTATATGAAAGAACATAAAATTGTTGTTTTTGCTGTAATTTTATTATTAATTTTGATTGGACTTGCTTTTGTAATTAAAGATATATTTTTCTCTAATAGTAAGAATGCTTTTTATGGAAATCGTCTAGATGGAATTGAAGAAGTAGAGATAACTTCTAGTCAAAAGAAAGATATTGTAGAAGGTATTAAAAAAGATAGTGCTGTAAAAGAGGCTAAGTATTCACTTCAGGGAAAAATTGTCAATCTTATTATTACCGTTAATGATGACGTAGGTCTAGATACAGCTAAAGCTTTAGCTCCTAAGGTTTTAGAAAATCTTGATGAAGACCAAAAGAAATTTTATGATATTCAAGTATTTATTAAAAAAGAAAATGATGTCAAAGATTTCCCAATTATTGGCTATAAACAAAATAAAAAAAGTAATTTTGTTTGGACAAAAGATAGGGCGGCGAGTTAGTACATGAAAAAGAAATTTTTAATTATTCCCATAATTATAGCTATTGTTGCGTTTATATTCGTATATCGTTATTATAATCATGAAGATAAAACTACTTCTTTGACAGTTAGTGAAAAAAAATGGGTACAAGATAATAGTAGAGAAGAAATTGATGTAGAAGTAATTAACGACTATCCAATATATGGAATGGATGGTAAGGGTGTTTTTTATGAATTTATAGAGGATTTTCATAAAAATATAGGATTAGAATTTAATAAAATTCCATATCTAAAAGAAAGTACTTCTACAACAGATAGTCTTCGTTTTCAAATTTTAAATAGTAATGATAAATTAACAAGTAAAGACTTATTATGGTTTGAAGATTATTATATAGCAATTGGAAAAACTTATGAGAGAATTAATCGTGTAAAAGATATAAAAAATGTAACTTTTGGTATTTTTGAAGATGATGCTGAAACATTAAAATATTATTTAAAGTCAGCTACTAATATATCTTATAAGACTTATCAAAGTATTGATGAGTTATATAAAGCTTTAGATAGTAATACTGTTAATATGATTATTATTCCTAATATGATGTATATGGATAAAAATATTTCTAATAACTCATATTTTATAAATTATTATTTTACTGAAATTTCTAAAAAGATAGTTTTAACTTTATCTAATAATAATGAACAATTAAATAATATTGTAAGAAAATATTATAAGAAGTGGAAAGAAGTAGATTTTATTTCTACGTATGATAAAGAATATTTTGATTATTATGTTTCAGAAAATAAGTTAAGTTCTAAAGATAAGGCTGCACTAGTTTCAAAAGTTTATACATATGGATATGTTGAAAATAAACCTTATGAAGTAGATAAAAATGGTAAGGTTGTAGGAATTGCTTTAGAGTATTTAAATCGTGTGTCACGTTTAGCTGGTACTGAGTTTAAATACAAAAAGTATAATAATAAAAAAGAATTAGAAGATGCCATAAGAAATGGTGAAGTAGATATTTATTTTGATTACTATGGTATTAATAATGATTTATATAATGCGACTATTTCTACATTTATAGAAGATTATGTTATTTTAGGAAAACCTGAAAATAATTATATTATAAATTCATTTGAAAGTATTAAAAATCAAAATGTTGCGATGCTTAGTAATAATTCTTTATATAATTATGTTAATAATAATGGGCAAGCTAATATTAAAACATATGATAATATCGATGACTTAGTTAAAAATAGTGAAAATTCTTTAATAATTATTGATCGAAATATTTATGACGAATATCAAAAATCTAAATTTGAAGATTATCGTTTATTATATTTAGATACGATGATGAATGACTATAAGTTTATGGTAAAAAAATCCGATCAAGCTTTCTATAATTTAGTAAATTATATCATTAATACTAATTCATATTATAATTATAAAAATAGTGGATTAGAAACAATCAATGAGTCTTTCTTAGAACAAAGTAGTTTACAACAAATTTATATATTTATTTTAATTATTATTTTTGCCCCATTAATAATAGGTGGAATAATTTACTTTGTTATTAAGAAAAAACATGAAAAGAAAAAGATTATAATTACTGATAAACATAAGTATATTGATATGTTAACTTCTTTAAAAAATCGTAATTATTTAAATGCTAAGATGCCAGAATGGGAAGCATCTAAGGTTTTTCCACAATCTATTGTTATGATTGATTTAAATAATGTAAAATATGTCAATGATAATTATGGACATGAAGAAGGGGATCAATTAATTATTGAAGCTGCTGGGGTATTAGTAAATACTCAACTAGAAAATAGTGAGATTATTCGTACTGATGGAAATGAATTTCTAATATATTTAGTAGGTTATAGTGAAAGACAAATTACTACTTATGTAAAGAAATTATCAAAAGAGTTAAAGAAACTTCCTCATGAGTTTGGAGCAGGTGTAGGATTTAGTATGATTACTGATGAGATTAAGACATTAGATGATGCTATTAACGAAGCAACCCTAGAAATGGTAACTGATAAAGAAGAATATAATAAAGAATGAGGTAAAAAAGATGGAGCGAGTTAGAAGGTTTTTTAAAAAAGTATTTATGTATGTAACAAAACCGGAAATGAGAGTCTTACCAGGACAACTCGCTTTTTTCTTTGTCGTATCATTAATTCCTCTAATTGCCCTAGTAGGAACAATCGCAGGTTATTTATCAGTCTCAGAAACAGAAATAACCCAAATACTAGCATCTATTTTTCCATTTGATATTACTGATAACTTTATAACATTTGTCTCAGGAAAAGGATTAACCTTCAACATTGCCATATTTTTTATCTCAGCTTTTATTTTAGCCTCTAATGGAGCTCATTCTATGATTATTACTTCCAATGAAATATATCATGTTAAAGATGATAATATCTTTAGAAGAAGAATTAAAGCTATAGTTATGACATTAGTATTAGTAATGTTAATTCTGTTCTTATTAATAGTTCCTGTTTTTGGTGATAGTATCTTTAATATTATTGCAAAATCTTTGCCAACAAATACAGATACTAGATTTGCCTATGGAATTTATCAAACTTTACAATATCCAATTTCTATTGTTTTAGTATTCTATGGTATTAAATTCTTATACGTTGTTGCACCAGATAGATCGATTAAGACAAAAACTGTAAATACAGGGTCAATCTTTACAACCCTAGGTTGGATTGTCGCTACTAAACTTTATTCTATTTATGTAGGAACTTTTTCTAATTATAACTTATTCTATGGAAGTATTTCTGATATCTTATTCTTATTAATGTGGGTTTATATTCTTTCTTATATTTTTGTATTAGGTATGGCTTTAAATGCCAGTAACACTGAAAAAGATGACTTTGAAACAAGACAATTACAACTAGTTAAAGATGATAAATAGAACGAATTGAAAATTATAATAATCAGTGCTATAATAAAATAAGCGAGGTCGAAATCGAAGATGAAGAAGAAAATAAAAAATAAAAAAGAACAACTAGTTCAATTATTTAAAAGAATAAAACAAGATCATTTAATTAAAAAATATATGAAAAACAATGTGTTATTTTTGACATTTGTTTTTACTTGTGTATTAAATTCTACTCTTTTAAGGTTTTTATCAATGCATCTTATAGAAAATTATTTATCAATTAAGCCAATTTTAGCAGATACCGCAGTTATTGTTTTAATAGGTGCTTTTGGATATTTATTAAAACCTAAAAATCGTTTTTCATATTATTTGACATTTGATATTATATTATCATTAATTTGTATGATTAATTCAATTTACTATACCTTTTACACATCTTTTGCTTCAGTATCAATGCTATCACTAACTCAGTATATAGCATCTGTTGGAGATGCCGTTGTAGAAAATGTTTTACAAATAAAAGATATAGTTTACATATTTGGACCAATTTTATTAATCGCAGTACATATTAAATTAAAAAGGAAAAATTATTACCATAAAGTTGAGTTAAAGTCAGAGAGAAAAAGAAAAACTCTTAAGACTTTAATCGCAGGAGCTGTTATTGCTGTTTTATTTACTATTACATTATCTCCATTAGATATTAGTAGATTTGTTAAGCAATGGAATAGAGAATATGTTGTCATGAAATTTGGTATTTATATTTATCAATTAAATGATATTGTTACCTCTGTCCAACCTAAGATTAATTCTTTATTTGGATATGACAAAGCTTTGAAAGAATTTAAAGAATATTATAAAGATGTAAAAAAAGGCGAAAGTAATCAATATACGAATATTTTTGCTGGTAAGAATGTCTTAGTTATTCATGCAGAGAGTATGCAAAATAATTTGTTAGATATGAAGTTTAATGGAAAAGATGTTGTTCCAAATTTAAAAAGAATAGCTAATGAAGGAATGTATTTTTCTAACTTTTATCCTCAGGTAAGTGTTGGTACTAGTAGTGACTCTGAACTTACATTTACAACTTCACTATTACCAACTCAAAGTGGTACAGCATTTGTTTCTTATTTCGATAGAACTTATAACTCTATTCCAAATTTAATGGCAGATAAAGGATACTTTACATTTAGTATGCATGCTAATACAGCGGACTTTTGGAATAGAAGAAATATGTATGAGCATTTAGGTTATGAAAAATTTTATAGTAAAGCTGACTATGAGGTAAAAGAAGAGAATATTGTAGGTTTAGGTTTAAGTGATAAAGAATTTTTCAAGCAATCAATACCAAAATTACAAGATATCAATGAAAAACATAATAAATGGTATGGATTAATGATTATGTTATCAAATCATACACCATTTTCTGATGTAGAACATTATGGTGACTATGAAGTTAATATGAAAGAGACTGTTACTAAAGAAGATGGTACAACGGAAGAAGTAGTTTATCCATACCTAGAGGGTAGAAAATTAGGTAATTATATTAAATCTGCACATTATGCTGATGAAGCATTAGGAGAATTATTTGAACTATTAGAGCAAAGCAATCTTTTAGATAATACTGTAGTAGTAATCTATGGAGACCATGATGCTAGAATTTCTCGAAAAGAATATGACTATATGTATAATTATGATAAAGAAAAAGATAAAAAGTTAGATAGTGATGATCCTAATTATAAAGAGTATGACTCTTATCAGTATGAATTAGGTAGAAAAGTTCCATTTATTATTTGGACTAAAGATATGAAAGGAACTGATTTAAATATGAAAGTTACTAATGTTATGGGAATGTATGACGTTATGCCAACATTAGGAAATATGTTTGGATTTTATAATAAGTATCAACTAGGACATGACATTTTTGATATAAAATCTAACAATATTGTAGTTTTCCCTACAGGTAACTGGGTAACTAATAAAATTTATTATAATAGTCAGAAGGGTGAGTATTTATCACTCGATAATAGTGCTATTAGTGAAGAAGAAATAAATAAAAATAGTGAGTATGCTACAAAGTTATTAAATATTTCAAATGATGTAATTGTTTATGACTTAATCGCAAAAAGTCAAGAGGAAAAAGATATATTAACATATCAAGAAGGGGTGCAAGATGGCAGTTAAAAAGATAAAAAGAAAACCTAAAAAATTATTAATTATTATTTTACTAATTTTAGTACTTGCTTTATTAGGTGTAATTTATTATTTTGTATTCTTTGATAAAGACCAAGTAAAAGAAATAAAAGTAGTTTCTGAAATACCAGAGTATGGGTATAAGCTAAAAAATAACAAGAGTGCGGCTTATAAAAAGTTATTTCAAGAATTAAAAGATGTATTAAAAGAAAAAGAAGTAGATGAAAAGAAGTATGTAAAGACGATTACTAAAATGTTTATTGTAGACTTTTATTCATTAGGTGATCATATTGCTAAAACTGATGTTGGTGGTACTGACTTTGTTCATCAAGATATTTTAGATAATTTCATGGAAAAAGCTGATGATACAATCTATAAATATGTAGAAAGTAATATCTATAAACAAAGAAAACAAAATCTTCCAATTATTGATCAAGTAACAATTGATAAAGTAAGTCAAGAAGAATATACTTATGGTGATAAGAGCGATGAAAAGTCATATAAAGTTGAAGCAAGTTGGACTTATAAAAATCCAACCGTTGCGGAGGGATATCAAACAAGTGCTATATTTACTTATGTCCATGATGGAAAAAAATTAGTATTAGTAGAGATTTCTGAAAAAAGTGAATAAAATAGTAAAACTGGTGCCAATGTTAACCAGTTTTTTATTTGTAAAATTTTGTTCTCACTTTAAAGAGAAGGTATTTAAATTAAAAAAATATACAAAAAATCGTTGAAAAGTGTTAAAAAATCGTGTAAAATACACACTAATTGGCAAAATAATGTGAAGAAGCGGTATTAGTTACACACTAATTAACAAAATAGTGTGTTTTTTTGAAAAAAATGGCATAAAAATAACATTGTAGTGTGATATAAATAAATTAACTAAATGGAATATACGATGCTTTTGTTTAACAATCATAAAAAGACTAGGACAAAACCCTAGTCTTTTAAATTATATAATTTTATTCATCAGGTTCATTTCCTGAGTTAGAGTTGCCACCATCACCTGGGCTTGAGCCTGAGCTTTGCTCTGTACTTGAACCTGGTCCTGTAGAAGTAGAACCTCCAGAATTTCC
>CANQKU010000029.1 GCA_947624535.1 uncultured Bacilli bacterium | reverse complement strand
AAAAAAAAGAAATCAAAAAATAGTAAAAAACAATTTCAACATAGTGCAGAATTATATGGTGTAATCTATATTTTATGTGCTATTTTAGGCCTTGGAAAATATGGTCCAGTAGGACGATTTATTAATTCTTTCTTTGTATTTTTGTTTGGCTCTATTTATATGGTATTTTTAGTTGTTTTATTAATTATTGGAGGTTATTTAGTAATAAAACGTGAGTGGCCTGATTTCTTTACAACAAAATTAATTGGTATTTATATTTTTATTTTAGGACTTTTAACTATAATGCATAAAGAGTTTGTAGCTCAAAATGATGGTAAAATGTTTGTTATCTTTCAAGCAACCATTGATCAATTAGTGAGTGCTTTTCATTCAATTATGAAAACAGGTAGTTTTTCTTCTCTTTTATCAGTAGGAGGAGGAATTATTGGAGGCGTGCTTGCAATTATTTTTGATAAATTATTTTCATATACAGGTATGCAGATTGTCTCTTGGACTTTAATTGGTCTAGGTATCGCTTTATTTACAGGTTTTTCTATTATCGATACCATTAAACAAAAAGTAGTAGATAATATGCCTAAGAGAAAACCTAAAACTGAAAAACATGAAAAAAATGTTATTATTAGTGGTGGAGAAGAAGATGATCAACACGCTGATGATGAAAATAGTCATATAAAAATTTCAAGTATCGATGAGATTACTAAAGTAGAAAAAGATGAAGTTAAAGAACAACCTGAAAAAACTACTCCTAAAACAATTTCTATGAATAAAGATTATAAGCTACCTAGTCTTGATCTTTTAGATAAACCTAAGAAGAAAAATAAAACTACTGATCAAAGTTTAATTGAGAAAAATATTGTAACTTTAGAAAAAGTTTTGAAAGATTTTAAGATTGTTGGAAAAGTAGTAGAAGTTCATATTGGACCTACAGTTGTTCAATATGAGTTGGAAATTGCTAGTGGAACAAGAGTAAATAAAATAACGGCTATCAATCGTGAAATTTCTCTTGCTTTGGCTAAGAAAGATGTGCGTATAGAAGCTCCAATTCCAGGTAAAAATACAGTAGGAATTGAGTTCGCTAATGATGCTCCAACACCAGTTAGTTTTTATGAAATTATCAGTAGTAAAAAGATGCAAGGAAATATAGATAAAAAGTTAATGGTACCACTTGGAAAAAGTATTATGGGTGATATTGGAGTTTGTGAAATTAATAAAATGCCTCACTTGTTAATTGCAGGTACTACCGGAAGTGGTAAGTCAGTTTGTGTAAATGGAATTATTTGTTCTATTTTGATGAGAGCTAGACCTGATGAAGTAAAATTAGTTATGGTAGATCCTAAAGTAGTTGAATTATCAGTTTATAATGGAGTACCTCACTTATTAAGACCAGTTGTAACTGATCCTAAACAAGCTGCTATTGCCTTAAGTAAAATGGTCGCTGAAATGGAGCGAAGATATCAAGTCTTTAGTGAGTCTAAAACTAAAAATATCGAGGGTTACAACAGTTACGTTGAAAAATGGAATGAAAAACATTCAAACAGCGATGACCAATTAGAAAATATGCCATATATTGTTATTATTATAGATGAGTTAGCTGACTTAATGATGGTAGCAGCTAAAGAAGTTGAAGATTCGATTTTGAGAATTACTCAAAAAGCTCGTGCTGCTGGAATGCATTTGATAGTAGCAACACAACGTCCCTCAACTGAAGTTATTACTGGTCTAATCAAAGCTAATATTCCATCTCGTATTGCTTTTTCCGTAGGATCTGGAATAGACTCTAGAACAATTTTAGATCAAATAGGAGCCGAGCAACTATTAGGAAAAGGTGATATGTTATTTTTACCAATAGGAGTAAACTCTCCATTACGTATTCAAGGTTCATTTATTACTGATGATGAGATAAAAAGAATTATTGACTATACTGTTTCCCAACAACAAGCTGAATATGATGATACTTTACTAAATTTAGAAGCTGCTAATAGTTCAAGTGATAATACTGAAGATGATAAGTCATCTTCAAATAGTGATAAAGATCCATTATATAATGAAATAGTTGAATTTGTTATTAATACTCAAAAAGCTAGTGCCTCTTTATTACAAAGAAGATTTAAACTAGGATATAATAGAGCTGCTAGAATTATTGATCTTTTAGAAGAAAATCATATTATTGGACCAGCTAATGGCTCAAAACCTAGAGAAGTATTAGTACAATTAGATAATGTTAATAAAGAAGAAGAATAAATTTTTAGAAAGAAGGTAGGTTATGGCTACAGCTCATATAGAGGCTAATATAGGAGATATTGCTAAAATAGTTTTGATGCCAGGAGATCCATTGCGTGCTAAATATATAGCAGATAATTTTTTAGAAAATGTAAAAATAGTTAACAAAGTACGTAATATGTATGCTTATACAGGAACCTATAAAAATAAACTTGTAACTATCTTTCCCTCTGGTATGGGAATACCTAGTATGGGAATTTATGCTTATGAACTATTTAAATTTTATGAAGTAGATGAAATTATAAGAATTGGTACAAGTGGATCAAATAATCCAAATCTAGAACTTTTAGACGTTGTTTTAGCAAAATCAGCATATTCTTTATCAAATTATCCAAAATTATTTGATGGAGATCTTATAAATGAAATAGATTCTAGTGAAACTTTAAATGAAAAAATAAAAGCTGCGGCTTTAAAAAATAACTATAATCTAAAAGAGGGAAGTATAATTACTAGTGATATTTTTGATCCCTATGTAAATTTTTTCAAATATATTAAAAATTATCCAGAAGATCGTGAATTTTTAGCTATGGAGATGGAATCATTCGCTTTATTTTACTTAGCTAAAAAATTAGGCAAAAATGCCAGTTGTTTATTAACTGTTGTAGATATAATTGGAAAAGAACAATCAATTTCCAGTGAAGATAGAGAAAAAAGTTTAAATACTATGATTAAAATTGCTTTAGATTCACTAGATTAATAATAATTATTAAAAATCAAGGTATAATATAATGTAGAATAGGAATTGAGGTGGCTTATGCAATATATTAGAAAAGATTTTGGAACATACAAACTACATATGATTAAAATAGATACTTTTAAAACAATCAAAGTAAGAGTTTGTTTTAGAAGACCAATTAAAAAAGATGAAATTACGATGCGAAATATTTTGTGTAATATGTTAGTTCAATCATGTAGTAAATATAAAACTAAAAGGCAATTATCTATTAAATCACAAGATTTATATGCATCTACAATATCTAGTAATAACGCTAGATTAGGAAATTATATTAATACAGAAATTGACTTAACTGTTTTACATGATCAATATACTGAAGAAGGTAATTTTAAACAAGCCTTAGAATTTTTAAAAGATATTATATATAATCCTAATGTAGAAGATTTAAAATTTGATGAACAGTCATTAGAAATAGTTAAGACTAATGCTAAAATTGCTTTAGAAGGTATAAAAGAAGATTCGAATTTATATAGTGTAGTTAGATTATTAGAAATAATGGATAAAGATAGCCCTATTTCATATCGTAGTATGGGTTATCTTGAAGATTTAGAAAAGATTAATAGTAGTAATTTATATACTTATTATAAAAATATGTTAGAAAAAGATTTAATGGATATCTTTGTTATTGGAAATATTGATGTTTTAGAGATAGAAGAGTTAATTAAAGAAAACTTTGAAGTTAAAACATTTAAAAAACAACGTGCTAAATATTTATTAGAAGAGAAAAAGGGCAGAATTAGAAAGAAGATGGCTATTGAAAAAGAAGAAAATAATCAATCTAAGTTAGCAATAGGATGTCGTGTTATGGATCTTAGTGAATATGAAAGAAATTATCCATTAACTTTATATAATATTATTTTAGGTGCTGGAGATGACTCTAAATTTTTCAAAGAAGTAAGAGAAGCTAATTCTTTATGTTATTATATTTATTCTGTACCTAATAAATTAGATCATATTCTAATAATAAGAGCGGGTATTGATAAAGAAAATATTAAAAAGACAGTAAGTGTTATTGAACAACAAATGACTGCAATGAAAAAAGGTAAGTTTAGTGAAGATGATATAAAAACAGCTAAAGAATATTTTCAAACTGCTCTTGATAATATTATGGAAAGTCAATCTTCTATTATCGATGCTTATTATATGATGGAATTATTAGGTATTGATGATATTGAAAAAAGAAGAAAAAAGATGAATAAAGTAACGATGGAAGAAATTATAAAAGTTGCTAAAAAAGTTAAAATTGATACCATTTATTGTTTGGAGGGTATAAGTAAATGAAAGAGATTACTTTAAAAGGATTAGATAAAACTTGTTATACTGAAACGTTAGAAAATGGTCTAGAAATCGTTTTAATTCCTTATGAAGAAAAGAAAAATTACTTTATTTCTTATGCTACTAGGTATGGAAGTGAAATTAATTATTTTACTCCTGTAGATGAGAAAAAAATGATCCTATTTCCAAATGGAATTGCGCACTTTTTAGAGCATAAAATGTTTGAACAAGAACAAGGTGAAGATCCATTTACATTTTTTTCAAAAAGTGGAACAGGTGCTAATGCTGCCACTTCTTTCGATAGTACCCAATATATATGTTATGGGACAAAAGAATTTGAAAAGAACTTGAAGTTTCTTCTAAACTTTGTAAATGCACCATATTTTACAGATGAAAATGTAGAAAAAGAAAAAGGAATTATTGGCGAAGAAATAAAAATGTATGATGATATTCCTGAATGTGTATTAGAAAATAAATTAAGAGAAGCAATCTACCAAGTATCACCTAGAAAGTTTGATATCGCAGGTACTTTAGAAGATATTAAAAATATTACTAAAGAAGATTTATATAAATGTTATCATACTTTTTATCAACCTAGTAATATGTTTATCTTAATTGTAGGTAATTTCGATAAAGAAAAAGCTTTAAAAATTATTAAAGATGAAGTGGGTTCAATTCCTTCAATTTCAAAAAATATTAAAATAAAAGATTACAAAGAGCCAAAAAATGTTTCTAAAAAAGAAGAAGAATTATCTATTAATATTAAAATACCTAAGATAGGTTTAGCTTATAAATTTCCTATAGAAACATTAGGTATTAAAGATGAATTAGAACTTGACTTATATTTAGTTATGCTAACAACTATTTTATTTGGTAGTTCATCTTTATTTAGAGAAGAAATGAGAAAAAAACATTTAATGACAAGTTTTTCTACTCAATGGGATACGATTAAAGATTATAAAACATTAATGATTTTTGCAGAAACTGAAAACCCTGACTTGTTAATCGCTGAGATTACTAAACAACTACAAAATATAGATATTTTATTTGAAGATGTTGAACGTATGAAAAAAGTATGGATTGCTAACGAAGTAAAAATGATTGACTATGTTGATACTACTGTTCATAATATTTATGATGATATGATTAGATATCATAAAGTTATACCAAATAAAATTGAATATATAAGAAAGATTAATAAGAAGACTTTAGAAAATTTAGTAAGTAATTTAAAATTTAATAATAGTAGTAGAATTATTTTATTACCAAAAGAAATTATTGCTAAGGAGAGTTAGACTCTTCTTTTAATTTATAAAAATTTAAATAAACTATTGACTAAAACTAATGTTTGAATTATAATGCAAGTATTAGATATCAATTTAGTAAAAAAAGAAGAGGTGATTTAGTTGTTAACCGTTAAAAATATTAGAAAGACATATGGTAATTTAGTAGTCGTTGATAATCTATCATTTGAAGTTGGTGATGGTGAAATATTTGGACTTTTAGGAGAAAATGGAGCTGGAAAGACTACGACATTTCGTATGATTATAGGTCTTTTAGAAAAAGATAAGGGAGAAGTTTTATTAGATGGGGAAGAAGTTAACTATCAAGTAACTGATAAGATTGGCTTTGTAACTGAAGAGCGAAGTCTACTTACAAAATTAACTGTTAAAGAACAAGCTCTATATTATGGTGCTTTAAAAAGTATGGAACATGATCAAATTCTAAAAGAATTAGATAAATGGCTTGATAGATTTCAAATTTCTCAGTATAAAAATAAAAAAATTAAAGAGTTAAGTAAGGGTAATCAACAAAAAGTTCAATTTATTTGTGCTATTCTTAATCATCCTAAATTATTAATTTTAGATGAGCCATTTACAGGGTTGGATCCAATTAATGTTAAAATATTAAAAGAAGTAATTTATGAGTTAAAGAGCGAAAATACGTCTATTATTTTTTCATCTCATCAGATGGAATATATTGAAGAGTTATGTGAAAAATTAGTTATTTTAGTTAAGGGAAAAACAATATTAGAAGGTTATCTACCACAAATAAAAGATGACTATGGAATAAAAAAAGTAGTTATTAAGGGTAAAAATATACCTCTTTCTAAATTAGAAAAAATTAAGGGTGTAGGTACTATTTTAGAAAAAGATAATGAATTTATTATAGACGTTCTAAATGGTGAAGTAGCAAATAAAATCTTTCAAGTGGTTAAATCTAGTGAAATATTAAAATTTGAAGCGGTAACACCTTCTTTGAGTGATATTTTTATTGAAAAAGTAGGAGGGTATCATGAATAAAAAATTATTATTTTTAACTAAAAATAGTTTTATGAAAAAATTAAAGTCAAAGTGGTTTATAGTAATTAATATTTTACTTTGTATTTTAATTGTTTGTTTAGCTAATCTTTCTTCCATTATTTCATATTTTGGTGGAGATTTTACAAATAAGTTAGATATTTTAGTTATGGATGAAACTCATGAAGTAGGACCTCTTTTAAAAAAATCTTTAGAAGAAGGAGCTAAGGAAACTAATACTAATATAAGTGTAGCTTTAACAAAAGATAATACTCCCCAAGAAAATGTAAAAAAACACCTTGGTGATAAAGTCTTAGTCATTGTTTCTAACTCTACTGATCAATTATTAACTGCTAAAGTTATTAGTAATGAAGCTTTAAATATAGATAGATATCAATTTATTACTAATATATTATCAAATATTAAATATTCTTATGGATTACAAAAAGCTAATATTAGTGCAAAAGAATTAGAAAAAATAACGTCTCCTATTATCATTGATAAAGTAGTATTATCAAAATCTAAAAACTCTGATAAAAGTCAAGTAGAGTTAATGATTGGAACACTTCTACCTACTTTAATTCTTCCATTTTTTATGCTAATTGTGTTTTTAGTTCAAATGATAGGTTCAGAAATTTATGAAGAGAAGTCAACTAAGAGTATGGAAATTATTATTTCTAATGTGTCTCCAAAAACACATTTTCTATCCAAAATAATAGCAGCCAATACATTTGTAATAATCCAAGGTATTTTACTTCTTTTATATAGTTTATTAGCTTTAATATTAAGACATAGTATAAGTGGTAATTCTATTTCTATAATGAATAAAATTTCAACAATAATTACCTCTCTTAGTAGTGTGCAGTCAACCTCTTCATTAATTTTAGTAATAATATTTACAATAGTTTTACTTCTATTAAGTTTTATTGCTTATTCATTTACAGCTGCAATCTTGGCATCTATGACAACAAATATGGAAGATTATCAACAAATTCAAACCCCAATTATGCTATGTTTAGTAATAGCTTATTATCTATCAATAATGGCTAGTGTCTTTGATGGCTCAACATTTATCAAGATATTATCATATGTCCCATTTATTTCATGCTTATTATCACCAACTTTATTTTTACTTGGACAAATTAATGTTATTGATGTATTAATCTCTATTAGTTTATTAATTTTATTTAATTATATTATGATTAGTAAGGGAGGAAGAGTTTATAAAGAAGGAATATTAAATTATTCTAATGAAAAAGTCTTTACTAAATTTAAAAAAATTGTAAAAAGAGGTCTTAAGTCATGATGAGTAGTTGGAATAGTTATGAGTATGATAAATTAAAACAAGAATTGCTTAGTTATAAAGACTCTGATGAATTTTTAGATTTTAGTAAAAAACTTATATTTACTAAATATGAAATGATTGGAATAAGAATACCTGTTTTACGAAAACTAGCTAAAAGAATAGTTAAAACTAATATAGATGAGTTTTTATCAATAGCTAAAGATACTACTTATGAAGAAGTATTATTACAAGGATTGGTAATTTCATATATTAAAGATTATTCTATATTTTTAAAGTATTTTGAAAAGTTTATTTTAAAAATTGATAATTGGGCTATTTGTGATAGTTGTATATCGAGTATGAAAGTTATTTCTAATAATAAAGAGGAAATGCTTAAAAATGTAAAAAGATATTTAAATAATAAGCATGAGTTTATTGTTAGAGTAGGTCTTATTATCTTACTATATTATTATATAGATGATTACTATATCGATGAGATATTTAATCTAATAGATAAAATAAATAGAGAAGAATACTATATTAATATGGCTATTGCTTGGCTAGGGTGTGAGTGTTATATCAAATATAGGGAAAAGACAATGAAGTATTTGAAAAATAATCATTTAAATAAATTTACATACCAAAAATTAGTTCAAAAAATATTAGAGTCAAATAGAGTAAGTAAGAGTGATAAAGAAAATTTCAAAAGAAAAAAAGCCTAAAAGCTTTTATTGGTATAATTCTTGTTTTAAAGTATCTAGATTTTCATTCATTAAGTCAATATAATCTTTATTTTCATCACGATTGTCATCAGATATATTATCTAATTTATTAAATTCTAATACTTTGATATTTTTATAGCTATCAATAATTAATTGAGCATTTTTAGAAAGTGCTTCATCTTTAAAATTAAAGATATAACTTATAGTACCATTTCTTATTAATTGTTTTACTTGTTCAATATCTTTTTCAGTAGCTTTATCATCTAGACTAATTACAGTAAGACCAAACTTTTCTAAAAATTTAAAAGCAGGATCGGATGCTACAATAATTTTATTATCAGTATTATCTACAGTAACACGATAGTCAGCATCTAACTCGGATAATTCTATTTTTAATTTATTATAAGCTGAGTCAACTTCTTTAGCTAAATATGTACTAGTAATATATTCTTTTAATCCTAGTCTAATATTTTGAGCCATCATAAGTAGTGATGACGGATTTAGCCAAAGTTCTTCAGTAGAGTATTCAGTTTCTAAAACATATGAAGTATCAATAATTTTTAACTCACCATTTAAATCTAATAAATCAACTGCTAAATTACGTTCTTTTTCAATTAATCCAGTATAGACAAATAATTCCATATTACTAAGATTTTGTTTTTGTTTATTAGTAATTTTATAATTAGCTATATCAACTCCATCAGGATATACTGGATTAATAGTTGAATGAGTTCCATAAAGTCTATCGACTAAATATTCATTAGGATAATTAGTAACAGCAATATCAATATCTTCCATATTATCTTGTTTACAGCCAGTTGCACAAATAATTAAAAATGCCCCTAGTATTACTTGGATGAATTTTTTCTTCATTTTAATTTCTCCTTCTTAATCACAGGATCAAACCCCTTAGTACCTAGAGGATTGCACCTTAATATTCTTTTTATACTTAGATAACTTCCCTTAATTGTTCCATATTCATTAATCGCATCTATTGCATAATTAGAACAAGTAGGAATATGACGACAATAATTATGAAAATTACCAGGTATCTTTTGGTATAGACGAATAAAAAATATAAGTAAGCTCTTCATAATATCACCGTATTATAATTTTACTATAATTCAGAAAAAATAGCAATTACATTAGAGAAAAAGATTTACTGATTACTGATTTTAACTATACTAAATGCTTTATTTTTGTTATACTAAACATGGTGATGAAAGTGAAAGAATTATATCAAAAATTAAATATTACACCTAATGATGAAATGCTTTATAATATTGCTGTATCTCATTCTTCTTATGCTAATGAGCATAAAGCTAAGAAAGATTATGAACGTCTTGAATTTTTAGGGGATGCTGTAGTTGATTTAGTTGTTGCTGATTATTTATATTCTAATCACAATGAAGATGAGGGAGAAATGACTAAGGTTAGAGCTAGTTATGTTTGTGAAAATGCTTTATATGAATATAGTATGCAGTTAGGCTTGCCATCTTATATAAAAGTTGGTCATGGCGAAGAAAAAGAGGGTGGCAAGTATAAAAAAGCAATTGTTGCTGATATTTTTGAAGCAATTGTTGGTGCAATTTATTTAGATTTAGGTTATGCCAAAGCAAGAGAGACTGTTTTAAATATTGTTGTTCCATATATAGAAAATCCTAATATTACTTTCTTTAGTGACTATAAATCTTCATTACAAGAATATGTTCAAACTGAACAAAAATCTCTATCTTATAACTTAGTTAAAGAAGAGGGACCAGC
>CANQKU010000028.1 GCA_947624535.1 uncultured Bacilli bacterium | reverse complement strand
CGTTATCTGCATCATCACTATCTCATCCTAATATTGTAGAAATGTATGATGTAGGTGAAGATAATGGTCTATATTATATTGTTATGGAGTATATTGAAGGTTACACTTTAAAACAATTATTAAAAAGAAGAGGAACTCTTACCTTATCTGAAGCAATAGATATTATGTTACAACTTACTGATGGAATGGCACATGCTCATGACTCATATATCATTCATAGAGATTTAAAACCTCAAAATATTATGATCCAAGATGATGGTCAAGTAAAGATTACTGACTTTGGTATTGCGATGGCATTGAATTCAACTCAACTTACTCAAACTAATTCGGTAATGGGTTCAGTTCATTATCTACCACCAGAACAAGCTAGTGGCAAAGGATCAACTACCAAAAGTGATATTTATTCATTAGGAATTATTTTCTATGAATTACTTACTGGTAAGCTTCCATTTAAAGGTGACAATGCTGTAGAAATTGCTTTAAAACATATGCGTGATCCACTTCCTAGTTTAAAAGAGGATAATCCTAATATTCCTCAAAGTATTGAAAACATTATCTTAAAAGCAACAGCTAAAAATCCAAAGAATCGTTATGATGATGCTAAAAGTATGCATGATGACTTATTAACAGCCCTAGATGATGAACGTCTTAATGAGGAACCATTAGTTTATAAATATCCAGAACATGAATCAGAAAATACTAAACGAATTAAAAAGTTAGAAGAATTAGAACAAGAAACTGAAGATGACCAAATTGCTGAAAAAATTGATCAAGAAGATAGTACTGATAAAAAGAATAAGAAAATTATTATTATTCTATCTTGTGTATTTGGAGCAATTGTCTTATTATTCTTAACAATTTTCTTCATTATCCCTAAAATTACTCAATCTAGAACAGTAACTGTTCCTAGTGTAAAGGGTCTTACAGTAAGTAAAGCAACTAATAAATTAGAAGATTTAGGATTAATTGTTAATACTAAAATTAAAGAAGCAAGTAGTGATACTGTAGATGAGGGTAGAGTAATTAAAACAGATCCTGCTAAGGGTAAGACTGTTAAAAAAGGAACTAAAATTACGCTATATCGTTCAAGTGGAGAAAAAACTTATAAATTAGATGACTATACTGGTAAAAATTATATTGAAGTTCAAACTATTTTAGAGACTAAATATAAATTGGAAGTTACTATTGAGAAAAAAGATGTTACGAAAAGTGATTATGATGAACAAGAAATTATTGGTCAATCACTTGCTAAAGACTCTGAAGTAAAAGAAGGAGACTCAATTACATTATATATTCCTAATATTGTTGAAGTATTTCCTGATATGGTAGCAGAAGGTTACAGTATTGATGATGCTAGTGCTTTTTGTAAAAAATATAAATTAACATTGAAGACAAATTATGTTGAAACTAATCAGTATACACCTGGAAAAGTAATCAGCCAGTCACGTATAGCAGGTTCAGAAATTATTGAAGGAACTACTCTAACTATAGAAGTAGCAGCCAAACCAACTGAGACTAAGAAAGAACCAACTACTGATAAGACTGATAATGATAATTCTAATAGTAGTAGTGATACCTCATCTTCTACTCAACCTGAGACAAATTCTCAATAATAGGTGATGATATGAAAGGTCAAATTATAAAAATTAATTGTGACTTATATACAGTTAGTTATGCTGAAAAAGAACTTGACTGTAAATGTAGAGGAAAGTTTAGAAATAATAATGTAACCCCTCAAGTAGGAGATTATGTAATCTTTGATGAAGATAAAAAAATAATAGAAGAAATTTTACCTAGAAAAAATTCTTTTAAAAGACCAAAGGTTGCTAATATTGATCAAGCTTTCTTAATTATTAGTTTAAAGACTCCTGACTTTTCTCTTCATTTATTAGATCAACTTCTAATACTAATGGAACTTAATAAAGTTAAACCAATTATATGTATTACTAAACATGATCTATTAACAAGTAGTGAACTAGATAAAATAAATAAAGAACTATCTTATTATAAAAATATAGGTTATACTGTTATTTATAATAATGAAATAGATAAAATTAAAAGTATGTTAGAGAATAAAACAAGTGTTTTTACTGGACAAACTGGTGCTGGTAAATCTACTTTATTAAATCACTTAAATCCTAATTGGAAGTTAGAAACAGGTGAAGTTTCTAAATCCTTAGGAAGAGGTAGACATACTACTAGAGTTGTTCAATTATTTGAAATTTCTAATGGAAAAGTTTTAGATACCCCTGGATTTTCTTCCCTAGATTTTTATGAATATAGTAAAGAACAAATAAGAGATGCTTTTATTGAATTTAGCAATTATCCTTGTATTTATAAAGATTGTATGCATACAAATGAGGTAGAATGTATGGTAAAAAAAGCCGTAATGGATAATAATATAAGTAGAAGTAGATATGAAAATTATTTGAAGTTTATAGAAAGAAAGTGATTAGATGTTAGTTTCAACTTCTTTTTTGAGTAGTAAAGATTTAATTAATGATTTGAAAAAATTAGATCAAACTAATACTGACTTTATTCATATGGATATTATGGATGGAAAATTTGTAAAAACAAAAACTATGCCATTTAAAGAAATGAGAAATATTTATAAATATACTTCTAAAAGATTAGACGTTCATCTAATGGTAGAAAATCCTAAAAAGTATATTTTAAATTATGCTACTTTAAATACTGAGTATATTACTATTCATTTAGAGTTAAATGTGGATATAGAAAAGAATTTAAAATTAATCAAAGATTGTGGAATTAAATGTGGTCTAGCTATTAAACCTGATACTGAGATTAAAGAATTAGTTCCTTACTTACCATTTTTAGATTTGATTTTAGTTATGTCAGTAGAACCTGGAATGGGTGGACAAGAATTTATTAAAGAAACTAAAGACAAGTTAAGTGAGTTGAAAGTTTTATTAAAAGAGTATAATAGTAAAGCTAAAATTAGTGTTGATGGGGGAATTAATGATAATACTAAGAAATATTGCAAAGATTGTGATATATTAGTATCAGGAAGTTATATTATCAGTGGACGTGATTTTCAAAAACAAATTGATACATTAAGGGAATAAAAAGGAGATGGGAAAAGTGAAAAAGAAGCAAGAAGAAGTAGTGCAGCCAGTCATACCAGTTGAAGAGCAAAAAAAAGATAAAAGTGTTATTTCTTCACAAGACGTAGAAGAAGTTGTAAGTGGTGATGAAAATGCTTTATCTGAACAAATGGAGAGAATTAAAAACTTAACTAAAGAACAACAATTAGAAGCAATTGAAGCTGAAAAACGTAAAAAACTTGAACTAGAAAGACAAAAACAACAAGAAATTTTAAAGAAACAACAAGAAGAAGCAAGGAAAAAAGCAGAAGCTGAAGCATTACGTAAAAAACAAGAAGAGGAAAGAATTAGACAAGAACAAGAAAGAATAAAACAAGAGCAAGAACTACTTCGTAGAAAACAAGAAGAAGAACGTCTAAAAAAAGAACAGGAAGCTAAAAGATTACAAGAACAACAACATCAACAACTTCAGCAGCAACAAGTTAAACCTGTAGAAGAAGTCTCTAATCAACAAGTTATCCCCAAAGAAGAAAAAACAGATGACTCTAAAGGTGGTCCATCTACATTAAAAACAGTTCTAGCTATATTTTTATTTATTGGTATTATGGCAATGATTTATTTTATGCCAGAGATTAATAACTTTATTAGTGCTAGAAAGTTAAAAAATCAACAAGATGAAATTACTTCAGGTGTTTTGACTTGTAAATCAGAACGTAGTACAGATAATTTAGATGTTAGTACCAATGCCCAATTCTATTTTACTGATAAAAAACTATATAAATTAAGCTATACCGTCTCTTATACTGGTGATAAAGTAAAAGATAAAGATGAATTAACAGATATTTATAATAAATGTATTCTACTAGAAAAAGAAACAGATAATATAGATGGAGTTGCTATTACATGTAGTAATAAAGATGGAACAAGTAGTAATAAACAAGATTTAGATTATGAAAAATTAAACCTAAATGAGGTAACTTCTGCTTATACTGAAGCTGGTGGAGTTTACCCTGCAGAATTTAAAAACGGTGAAGATATTGATAGTGTAGAGTCTCAAATGGTAGCAAACCAATATACTTGTACAAAAAGATAATTTACAAAGTATTTACAAAATAACAATTGGTAATTTATGTCAAACAATTGTAAAACTCCTGTCCTATGTGCTATGATATAGGTAAGGAGTTTTATTATGAAAAAAATAATGAACGGAATAAATTGGGGCTTAATAGTATTTATTTTTATTATTTTAGTTGGTGTAGCAAAAGATGCTAAATCAATAAACTTTTTAGTAAATACAAAATCTCTACCAATAGATTTAACCTCAAGAGATAAAGTAGTTATATCAGAGGCTCAAGCATTAGAAAATATAGATAATATAAATAACAAAGTAAAAGAAGAGAAACTTAATAAAAATAATGATAATATTGATAAACAAGTAGAAAAAACTTCTTATGATGAGGAAACAAGGACTACCCCTTCAAAAGAGAATAAAGTTTTAGCTACTTATAAGGGAACAATGAGTTTTTACCAAGCCAATTGTAAAAATTGTACAGGTTATACTTATTCAGGTTTAGATGTACGAGATGGTAGGATATACTATGAAGATGAAACTTATGGTAAAGTTAGAATGATAGCGGCAGGAGCTGAATTACCTCAATGGTCGATTGTTTCAATTAAAAATTCATCACTTGGAGACGAAGCTTTAGCAATTGTTGTAGATCGTGGTAGTCATATTGGCTTAGGTAAAACTTATTTAATTGACTTACTTACAAATTCTAATGAAAAATTTTCTGGTGTTGAAAAAAATATTACGATAGAATTACTTAGAAGAGGTAAAACAATATAAGGAGAGATGACAATGGATTTAAAAGATGAGTTCAAATATTTAGTTGGTGGCTATTACGGTGTAAGAGAAATGGATGACTATGACTTAAAAGTATATATTTTAAAAGAAGTTGAACTATATATAAAAGATTATATAGAAAATAATCCAATAGATGGATTTAACTATTTAGAAGAAGCAAGAAAAATTGAAGACGAAATGTCACTAAAAACTAAATTACAAGATAGTTTATTAGTATTAAATAAAATTAATGGACCATCCCAATTAATTATGATGATAAAACAACGTTTAAAAAAAATGTCTCATCAAGATCTAGATTTCTAAAAAGTCTTTTATTTTTTCTATAGATGCAGTAAAATGTAATTTAAACGGAGGTAAATATGAAGTATAGTGAAGATAAAATTTCTAGGACAGCAGGAAATGTCTATGAAAAAGCTGACTATGAAACTTGGCTTTTATATCCAAGAGAAAATGATCCATATACTTTTTTTAATGTATTTAATTATGTTTTATCTGATATGGATTTTGGTAAGTTTGACTTACTTAATATGGAAGAAGTCATAGAAGAAGTTGTAGATAAACCCCATGTCCTAATTAAATAATTTAAACTTGAAAGAGGAGCAAAATATGAATGATAGAATAATTAATGAAATTAGTAAAGATTTAAATATTACTGAAAAACAAGTGCGTAGTGTTCTTAATTTATTACAAGAGGGGAATACTATCCCCTTTATAGCAAGATATAGAAAAGAAGCAACTAATGCCTTAAATGAAGAAATTATTAGAAAAATAAGTGAAGTTTATGAATATCAATTAAATTTATTTAACAGAAAAGAAGATGTAATTAGACTTATTGATGAAAAAGGATTATTAACTGAAGAGTTAAAATCACAAATTTTAGCTTGTGAAAAATTAGTAGAAGTAGAAGATTTATATAGACCATATAAAGAGAAGAAAAAAACTAAAGCAACTGAAGCTATAAAAAATGGCTTAGAGCCACTTGCTAAACAAATTATGGCATTTCCAACAGTTGGAGATTTAGATACCTTAGCTAAAAAATATATTAATGATACTATTAAAACTAATGAACAAGCTCTAGAGGGAGCTAGTTATATTATTGCTGAGTGGATTAGTGATAATGCCTATTATAGAAAATTGATTAGAACCTATCTTTTTAAAAATGGAGTCTTAACTTCTAAGTTAAAGAAAAAAGCAAGTGATAAAGATCCAAAGAAAGTATATGAAATGTATTATGACTACCAAGAATTAGTTAAATATATTAAACCCCACCGAATTATGGCTATAAATCGTGGTGAAAAAGAGGGAGTTTTATCTGTTTCAATAGATTTTTCTTTTGCTGAAGTAGTTAAAAGTTTAGAAAAAAGAATTATAAAAACACCTAATAGTTTTGTAAATGAATTAGTTAAAAATTCTATTGTTGATTCCTTAAAAAGATTAATTATTCCTAGTGTAGAAAGAGAGATACGTGCTCAGTTAAAAGAAAAAGCTGAAGAAGTATCAATTGATAACTTTTCTACTAATGTGGAAAAACTACTACTAACTCCACCAATGAAAGAAAAAGTTGTCTTAGGCTTTGATCCAGCTTTTCGTACTGGGTGTAAATTAGCTGTTCTTGATAAGACGGGAAAACCGTTAGATATTGCTGTTATTTATCCTACTGAGCCACATTTAAAGATTGAAGAGTCTAAGAAAAAAGTTTTAGAATTAATTGATAGATATAATATTGACTTAATTGCTATTGGTAATGGAACAGCCTCAAGAGAAAGTGAAGCATTTATTGCTGATACTATAAAAGATGCTAAAAGACATGTTGACTATTTAATAGTTAATGAAGCAGGAGCATCTGTTTACTCTGCCTCAGCCCTAGCCATAGCGGAATTTCCAGATTTAACCGTAGAAAAAAGAAGTGCAATTAGTATTGGAAGACGTCTTCAAGATGCCTTATCGGAACTTGTTAAAATTGATCCAAAAAGCATAGGTGTTGGACTTTATCAACATGATGTGACTCCAAAAAAATTAGATGAGTCTTTAAACTTTGTAGTTGAAAAAGCTGTAAATTTAGTTGGTGTCAATATAAATACTGCCTCTAGAAGTCTACTTTCTTATGTATCAGGACTTACTAAAAAGTCAATTGACTGCTTACTTAATAGAAGAGAACAATTTGGAAAGTTTAAAAACCGTGATGAAATTAAAAATCTAAAAGGAATTAGTGCTAAAACTTATGAACAATCAATTGGCTTTATGAGAATATTAGATGGTGATAACCCCTTAGATAAAACTTCTATCCATCCTGAAAGTTATCCATATACTTTAAAATTACTTACTAGTTTGGATTTAACAGTTAATGACTTAGGAGATGATAAATTAAAAGAAAAACTAGAAAATATTGATATTAAAAAAACTAGTAAAGAGTTAGATATTGACTTATATACTTTAGAAGATATTATAAAATCTCTTATATCTCCAGAAAGAGACCCAAGAGATAGTTTTGAAAAACCTCTATTAAGAAATGATATATTACATATTGAAGATTTACATATCGGAGATAAATTACAAGGAACAGTACGTAATGTAGTAGACTTTGGCTTATTTATAGATATTGGTCTTCATCAAGATGGTCTAGCTCATATTTCTAAATTAAGTAATGACTATATTAAGCATCCATCTGACTTATTTAGCGTTGGTGATATTGTTGACTGTTATGTAGATAGTATCGATATAGAAAAAGAAAAAGTAGGTTTAAGTCTAATAAGATAGCGATTAATATAAAATCGTTATTTTTTTATTGACATCAGTAATTAATTTATCTTCTTTTAGATTTTTTAACTCCCTCATCATCGCACTTCGATCAATTGATAAATAATCAGCTAAATCAGTATAAGAATACTTTAAATCAAAAGATTTTGAATTTTTCTTCTTTCTTTCTAATTCAAAATAACGTAACAGTTTATTTCTAATACTACGTTGTGTAAGAAGTTCAATTCTTTCATTTCTTTTAATTAACTTCTTAGATATTAATCTAACTAAATTATCAAGGATAATAGCAGCAGACTTATTAGTTTTACTTTCTCTAGCTAAAGAGTCATATTCAATAAATGTAACATGACAATCGGTAGTAGCAATTACTAATAATTCACTACTATCAGATGGAATAAACATATCAGAAAAAATATCTCCAGGAGCCATTTCATCTAAAATAGTTCTTTTTCCATCATAGTCAAATCTAACTAATTTAGCTGTACCATCTTCAATAATTCCAATTAAATTTCTATTTCCTAAAGCATAAGCAATAGTTTGATCAGTTTTGTAAAACTGTGTATTTGACTGTAAAGTAGAAAAAAGTTTTTTTAATTCTTTGTCATCTAAATTTTGATAAATTCGCCTATTTTCAAGCATTTTAAAAACACCTCTCTTTTTTAAAAAAATTATAATGTAAAAATGTTGCAATTGCAACAGTAAAATAAAAAAATTTAAATTATGATTGACTTGTGTGATAGAAGGAGTGGTAAATATGAAAATTGTTAAAAGAGATGGAAGTTTTGTTGATTACGATAGACAAAAGATTAGAGTAGCTATAGGAAAAGCTAATGATACTGTAGCTGAAGAAGAACGTGTTAGTGAAAGACAAATTGAAAATATTATTAAATATATTGAAAGCTTTAACAAAAAAAGAATGCTTGTTGAAGATGTTCAAGATTTAATTGAACAAAAACTAATGAGTCTTGGAAAATATGTCTTAGCTAAAGAATATATTACTTATCGTTATACTAGAGCTTTAGTTAGACATGCTAATACTACTGATGAGTCAATTCTTAGTTTAATTAAAAATACTAATAAAGAATTAGCTGAAGAAAATTCTAATAAGTCAACTACTTTAGCATCTACTCAAAGAGATTATATTGCTGGAGAAGTATCAAGAGACTTAACTAAAAGAATTTTACTTCCTGAAAAAATTAGTAAAGCTCATGATGATGGTATCTTACATTTCCATGATGCAGACTATTTTATTCAACCTATATTTAATTGTTGTTTAATTAATATTTCAGATATGTTAGAAAATGGTACTGTTATGAATGGAAAGATGATTGAAACACCAAAAAGTTTCCAAGTAGCATGTACAGTTACTACACAAATTATTGCAGCTGTAGCATCTAATCAATATGGTGGACAATCAGTTGATCTTTCTCATCTAGGAAAATTTATTAGAAAAAGTAAAGAAAAATTTATTAAACAAATTAAAGCTGAACACAAAGATTTATCTAAAAAAGTTATAGAAGAACTTGCTAATGAACGTTTAAGAGATGAGGTAAAAGCAGGTGTGCAAACTATTCAATATCAAATTAATACATTAATGACTACTAATGGACAATCACCATTTGTAACATTATTTATGCATTTAAAAGATGATGATCCATATATTGAAGAAAATGCTATGCTATTTGAAGAAGTTTTAACACAACGTTATGAAGGTATTAAAAATGAAAAGGGTATTTATATTACTCCAGCCTTCCCTAAACTAGTTTATGTTTTAGATGAGAATAACTGCTTAAAAGGTGGTAAATATGACTACTTAACACATCTTGCTGTTAAATGTTCTGCTAAGAGAATGTATCCAGATTATATTAGTGCTAAAGAAATGCGTAAAAACTATAAAGGAAATGTATTTAGCCCTATGGGATGTAGAAGTTTCTTATCTCCTTGGAAAGATAAAGATGGTAATTATAAATTTGAAGGTAGATTTAATCAAGGGGTTGTTTCTATTAACTTACCACAAATTGGTATTTTAGCTGAAAAAGATGAAGATAAATTCTGGGAATTGTTTGAAGAGAGACTTGAACTTTGTCGTGAAGCTTTAATGTGTAGACATGAAGCATTATTAGGAACACTTAGTGATACATCTCCAATTCACTGGCAATATGGTGCTATAGCACGCCTAGATAAAGGAGAAAAAATTGATAAATATCTTAAAGGAGGCTATTCTACTTTATCTTTAGGATACATTGGTATCTATGAACTTACTATGTTAATGAAAGGTGTTCCACAAACTGATCCAGAAGGAGAAAAATTTGCTTTAAAAGTTATGAAATACATGCGTAAAAAATGTGATGACTGGAAAAAAGAAACAGGACTTGGATTTGCACTTTATGGTACTCCAGCTGAAAGTTTATGCTATCGTTTTGCAAGAATTGATAAAGAAAAATATGGAACTATTAAAAATGTAACTGATAAAGGTTATTATACAAACAGTTATCATGTTGACGTTAGAGAAAAAATTGATGCATTTACTAAATTCAAATTTGAAAGTCAATTCCAACCAATTTCATCAGGTGGATGTATCTCTTATGTAGAAGTACCAAATATGGAAAAGAATATCAAAGCTATGGAAGAAGTAGTTAAATTTATCTATGATAATATTCAATATGCTGAATTTAATACTAAATCAGACTACTGCCATGTATGTGGATATTCAGGAGAGATTAAAATTAATGATGACTTAGAATGGGAATGTCCAGAATGTGGTAATAAGGATAAAAAGAAAATGAATGTGGCTAGACGTACTTGTGGATATTTAGGAGAAAATTTCTGGAATGTAGGAAAAACTAAAGAAATTAAATCTCGTGTTACTCATCTATAGGAGGCATTATGCATTACGCTGAAATAAAAAAATATGACATTGCTAACGGAGAGGGAGTTCGTATTTCCCTATTCGTTAGTGGATGTCCTCATCATTGTAAAAATTGTTTTAATGAAGAAGCTTGGGACTTTAATTATGGAAAAGTCTTTGGTGAAAAAGAAGAAGAAGAAATTTTAGAGTTTTTAGATCATGACTATATTAAAGGATTAACTTTGTTAGGTGGAGAACCGATGTGGCCAAATCATCAACAAAACTTATTACCATTACTTAGAAAAGTAAAAGAAATATATCCAAATAAAACAATTTGGTGCTATACGGGATATGTTTTTGATGATGAAATTATGAAAGATATGTATGATAAAAATGACTTTACAAAAGAATTTTTATCTTATATAGACGTGTTAGTTGATGGTAGATTTATTGAAAGTTTACTAAATAGAACACTTTACTTTAGAGGTAGTTCAAATCAAAGAATTATCGATGTTCAAAAAAGTTTAAAAGAAAAAAAAGTGGTAGAGTATGAGATGAACAAAGAAGGAGAAAAAATTTATGCGTAGTAGAGGTTTTGAAGTCATAGAAGAGTATAAAGATAAAGGAATTAATATTCCAGTTAGAAAAACTAAACATTCAGCAGGATATGATGTAGAAGCAGCTGAAGATGTTGTTATACCAGCTTACCACTTTGGAATTAAACCAACTTTAATTCCAACAGGATTAAAAGCTTACTGTCAAGATGATGAATACTATATATTAGTGAATCGTAGTAGTGGACCAAAAAAAGGTTTTGTTATGGCTAACAGTATTGGAATTATTGATAGTGACTATTATAATAATGAAAGTAACGAGGGACACTTTTATTTCCAATACTTTAACTTTTCTGATCACGATTTAGAAGTAAAAAAAGGAGATATTATTGGCCAAGTAATTTTCCAAAAATATTTAACTGTAGATGATGATAAATCAACTGGTATTAGAACAGGTGGCTTTGGCTCAACTGATAAATAGATAAACTGCAATTCGCAGTTTTTTTCTTTTGTGTACAAAATTTTTCTTGACAAAAGTCCTGGGGGG
>CANQKU010000027.1 GCA_947624535.1 uncultured Bacilli bacterium | reverse complement strand
CACATACATAGTTCCATCAGTTATAATGCCACCCATTCCATCAGAGCCATATTTTGTTTTTTCTATTAATGAGATTAAATCTATACTTTTATTTCTAACTGAAAGTGCTACTGAAGATGCTATAATCGCAGGATCTAGAGCATGAATATTAATTCTTTTTGGACTTGAAGCAAAATTAGCACCTGCTTTAATTAATTCTTCATAATTTGATTGACAAGCTCCAGATATAATAATTAATTTATTTTGATCTTTTTCATATTTTCTAGCTACTTTAATAGCATTAATGAAATTTTTAGAATTTTGATAATTCTCAAGATTATGTGGATCATTTTTCTTCTTATAATAAGCATCATGTCCTGTTATTACTAAAATATCTGGATTATATTCATTTAAATATTGATCAATATATTTATATATCTCATCTTCTTTTAACGCAATTCCATAGGCTTTAACATTCAAATCACGATAAAAATTTATGCATCGCTCTAAGTATTCTTCATCTCCATCTACATGCAATATCCTCCCTGGTAAATAAAAATATTCCGATCGATCAAGGTGAATACTTTTTAAATTTTCATTTATAATTTCACGATCCGATTTAACTGTATTTGGAGCTTTAGTCTCTTTTACTAAATCTTTTAGTTCACTATCTGCATAAAGTCTTAATTCAATTCCCTTTAACATTGCTACTTTATCAGTTATATCAATTATTTTAAATAAAATATCATTATTATAAGATTTCCTACTAACAATATCCCCTATCTTTAAATCCATAAAATCATCTCCATCTAATTTTATGAATTAGATTTTAAAATATTACTAAATACAAATTAGATTTTATAAAGAGACTTTTTTATTCTTCTAATAACCAGTCAATAATATTTTTATGAATAATTCCATTTTGAGAATAGTCAAGTTTATCAGTAGATATTACATATTTTGGATAATTATCATTAATATTATCAAAAGCACTAAATTCTCTTTGTTCACAAGACTTATCTGCTAAAGTAAAAGCTACTTGATAATACTCTTGTTGATTATGTTTAGTTGCTATAAAGTCTATTTCTTTTTCATTATTAGTTCCAATACTAACTTTATATCCTCTATTTATTAACTCATTAAAAACTATATTTTCTAAATAAGCCCCATATTGTGTTTTTTTATTAGTATTTAAAATTTGTCCTAAACCTAAATCAGTTAAATAATATTTATCTTTTCTTGATAATATTCTTTTTCCTCTTATATCATAAGCTGAAATTTTAGACATAAGCATTGCAGTTAAAGCATAATCTAGACATTCATATACTGTTCTTGTTGATATAGGAATATCTTCTTTTTCAAATTCGTTTAACATATTTTTTTGTGAAAATGCTTGAGACGGATTGGTGACTAAATATTCCATAATTCGTTCAAATAAATTCACATTAATAATATTATTTCTTTTTACTATATCTTTTAAAACAATAGATGAAAACACATCCATTAAATAATTATTTCTTGCTTCATCAGTAGTAAACTCAAATCTTTGTGGCATTCCACCCCACATTAAATAGTCATTAAATGCATCTTCTATTTCTTGTCTATCTTTAATATTTTTTAACTCTACTACTTCTTTAAATGAAAATGGATTTATTCTAAATGAAACATATCTTCCTGAAAGTAAAGTAGCAAGTTCTCCAGAAAGTAATTTAGAATTTGAACCAGTTATAAATATAGAAACATTTAATGTAGCTCTAAATGAATTAATTACTTTTTCCCATTTATCTACCAATTGAATTTCATCAAAGAATAAATAATATTTATCATCATCACTAATCTTTTCTTTTATAAAATTATGTAAATCCATATAATTTTCTATAGAGGAATTAGCAGCATTTCTAAAGTTTAGATAAATTATATGACTATCATCTATACCATTAGTTTTTATCTCTTCTATTATTTGTTTTAGTAAAACTGATTTACCACATTTTCTTATTCCTATAATAATTTTAATAATATTAGAAGAATAAAAGTCTCTAATCCTTGCTAAATATTGCTCTCTTTTAATCATATTTATCACCACATAAATTGTAAATTATTTTTTTATAATATTTTAGATAGAATTTTATTTTTTCTTAAAATATATAAAGAGGCTATACTACAAATAAATATTGTCAATGAAAATAATGGTATTCCAATTAAAGAATTGATTTTAGCATAATCAAATATATTGGAAGTTATATCTAGAAAAATACCATGTATCAAATATACACCTAATGATATATCAGAGAAAAACATAATCATTTTATTAGGTTTAGATGAATGAAACTTGTTATAAATTAATATCAATAAGATAAATGAGCACAACATAATATATGGTGTTCTATAAGCAAAAAATATATTATAAAACGTATCTAATTGAAGTGATGACTTATAATTTAAATATATACTAGCACCATAAGATAGCAACAACATAAAAATTGCTACTACATTATACTTTTCAAGATTTTGTTTTTGAATATATTGATATAAATAATGACCAATAATAAAATATCCTATGTAACTAAAAATAGTAAAAACTTGAGAAATGATATAACTATACATACTTAGTGTGGAAAAAGTTATCCAAAGAATAAACAAACCTATTTTTATTAAACTGTTAGCCTTATTTAAAAGATATTTTAATATAGGTTGAAGAGCATATAAAATGATAATCGTATAAAGGAACCATAGATGAGCACGATATGGCTGGACAAATAACATATATAATTTATTGTACTTGATACCTAAATATAGATATTCCCATATTAAATAAATAAGATCCCAAACAATAATCAAAATAAGAAATTTAATTATTCTTTTCATATATTTTTTCTTATCAAAATTTCTATTGAATAATAAAGCACCACTAATCATAAAAAATATAGGGACACTTACACGTGAAATAGTATTAAATATCAATGAAAAAATGTATGACTGTGAACTGATAAAATCATATTTTCTACAATAAATATTTGATACATGAATGATGATTACCATAATCATAGATATTGTTCTAAGTATATCAAATGAATATTCTCTTGTTTGTTTCATGTTTACTCCTTTACTACTAATTAAAATACTGCTTAAATTCATCTACTGAGTAGATCTTAGAATTTCTATTTTCTATGACATAAGAATCAGCATGATTTTTTTGTGCAATTTTAAATATTTCTTTCCTCTTTTTTATCGTACCTTGCCTTGTAATTTTTTCCATATCATTCGTACTATCTAACTGGGTATTAGTTGTAGTATTAATATATTGGTATTCAATTCTTAAGTTTTGTCCAGACTTTTTTGTTTTTTCATATATATAAGTTGAATAACTTTGATTATTCCATTCCCCTTTAAATACCGCTATAAAGTTTGGATCTATTTCGTTACTTTGTAATTTAATATAAGAAAGAGAGCTCATAAATACTAATATCATAAACAAAACTGTACTGATAATAAATATTTCATTTTGCTTCTTTTTTACTTTATTAATCCATTTGTTATTTTGAGACATCTTTACGCCAACTTCCTTTAATCATTATACCATTTCAAGAGATATTGCATTACTTATCTCTACAAAGACCTCTACAGGTATTTGTTCAGCTCTACTCATTAAATTAAATTCATATTTTTCTAAGACTTTTTGAATTGTTTCTAAGTCATATGATTTTAAATTATTTCTTATATTTTTTCTTTTATATTGAAAAGCATCTCTCACTAATTGAAAGAATAATTTTTCATCTTTTACAAATAATTTATTCATCCTTGGTGTAAAAGAAATAACACAACTATCTACATTAGGTACAGGGGTAAATAATTTTCTATTTACTTTAAATTCTTGTTTAGCATGATAATAATAATTTAAAATTACAGTAATAGCACCATAATTTTTAGTAGCAGGCATAGCACAAAACCTACTACCAACTTCATCTTGGACCATCATAACTATTTTTTTAAAGTTAAGTTTTGAATTTATTAATTTCATTAAAATAGGTGTAGTAATATAATATGGAACATTACTAACAAAATATAAAGATGAATACTCATACTTTTCTATATCTTTTTCTATATCTCTTTTTAAAAAATCCCCAAAAATAATTTCAAGATTTGAAAAGTCACTTAAATTTTCTTCTAAACTACTTTTTAATTCTTCGTCTATTTCATATGCTATCACATGACTAGATAATTTTAAAATTTCTTTTGTTAAAATTCCTTGTCCAGGTCCAACTTCAATAGTAAGTGAATCATTATCTATATTTGCAGTGGCTGCTATTTTTTTAACTAAATTAATATCTTTCAAAAAATTTTGACCATACTTTTTTTTAAATTTAAAATTTTCCATAAAACCATCCTTAATTTTAAAAAGATATAAAAGCTATATAACTTCTATATCTGTAATCTTTTTTGCTATTGGCTTCTTTTTAGAAGTAGGTTTATTTTTATCTTTAATATGAAATAAAAATAATATATTTGCTATAGAAAGACCATATAATAATATTTGCATAAAAGATAAAAAGTCACTGAAGTAAGAAAAGTTTATGCCATATCCCATAATTTCATTTAAAATCATGTTTTTATCATAAATTGCTCTTAAGCCAACAATAATAATTGTAATAAAAGTAAGACAACATGTCAAATTATAAAATATATTTTTATTAACAGGAGCATTTTTTACAAATACATTTACCATAAATAAAATTAACAACATAATATAAGGAATAAATAAATCTATAGATTCAATTAATGACTTATCTACTCTATCATACATTGATAAAACTATATAAAAAGTAATACCAAATGTAGCAAAAAGTAATATCCATTTAAATACACTTAGTAATCCATTAATTATTTTTTTCATTAGCTTACTCCTCCTACAATATTCTTATACCAAACTGATAAGTCATACATAAAATCAATAGCTTCCGTATAGTCATTTAAAAGACTATAATAACTATCTTTAGTTTGATCATATAAATCTAATTTAGAAGAGTCACTACTAAAAGCATAACTACTATTATTTTTTATTATTTTTTGCATGTAATCTGTTGACTTAATTAATTGATTTATTTCATCTTCAAAAAATGGAGCCATCGTAGGTAGTGTTGAAATTTGTAAGGGATTATTTTCTGTTAGAGATATTTCATATAATTGTTTTACTAAACATTCATTAGAAATAATTGTCTGATAAAATTGTTGCATTTCATAAACGTCCTGAATATTTATTTCTTTTCTTGATAGAATTTCATTAAATTTATCAGTATTAATTCTTCTTACACAAAGATCAAGTCTAGTTTTAATACTAGATAAGCTATTACTATTTTCTGGACCTTGGTATGCATTTTTATTAAATGTAGAAATATTTGTATTTATTTCGTCTAATCTTTTTTTTAGGTTTTCTTCTTGAGTAAAGTCACTTTCTTGTTTTATATAAGTTTTATGAAGATCTCGGTAATGGTAACAGTTTAAAAGAAGTAAAAAGAAACTAAAACCAAAAACTAAGCCTGTAATTGCATAAGCAATAATATGTAAATATTCTACAATAAATTTCTTCATATAATTCCCTCTCTATCCTAATTATAATTATTAAATAATTTCTAATTCTTCTTGTTCTTCTTTATCTTTATTTTCATTTTTTTGATTTTTTGGATCAATTACTTCTATATATTCTTCAGTTTTTTGAGTAATCTCTTTTTTCTTTGGTGTTACAGTTTTTTTAATAGATTTGAATAGTTTTATTAAGTCACTGATTATAATAAATAAACATGGTATAACTATTATTAAAACCCATCCATAAGAATTTGTTAAAAATGATTGTAAGTAGCCAATTTTAGGAATTGTTACTAGAACTTTTCCATAGACATTTTTATAAGAAACTAAGGCTGCATCTGGGGTGTTGTTATTATCTCCTTTTGTCTTGTAAAAATATTCTTTTCCCTGTTTTTGAACTTCAACAATTCTATGAGTAATAGTAACTCCAGAATATCTTGGATCACTTGATTTAAAAGTAATTATATCTCCTTTTTTAAGTTCATTTGCTTCTTTTCTTTGAATGACAATAGCATCTTCTACTTTTATCGTTGGTACCATACTAGGACTTATAATTATATAGGCTCCAAATAATGGTTGTTTGCTAACACCAGCTTTGATGTTTTTTTGTAAATCTATGAAATAAAGCATGAATAATAATGCTGCTAAAATTAACACAGTTATTAATATATATAGAATAACTTTGGTAGTTATTTGATATATTTTATAAATAACGGATAAAAACTTATTATGTTCTTTGTTATTATTTTTTGAGTTTGTTACTAATCCATCCTGAGCAAAATCCACTATTACCACCTCCTATTATTCTACACTAATCCTATCATACCACTTTTTTTTAAAAATACAAACAAAACTACATTATTTATTACTTAATAGTTTTGGCTATCACATCAATTCGTATTTTGAAAGTTCTAGAAGTTTGATCAATAACTGCATTTTTATCTAGCCACATTCTTAAGACAAATTGGTCAGACTGAGTTTTTTCTTCAGTGCTATTACTTGAAAATTTTCCTGTGTATAAAACTTTGGAATTTTCTCCTTCATCTACATTAGTTTCTAATTGTTTAAAAATTACAGGTTTTAAAACTTGTTCATATTGGCTACCATTACTCTTTTCTAAATAAATTTTTACTTGGTCTTCGCCTAAACGATTAAGAGCAGGAATACTATTTTCATTTGTCAGATTTCTAGCAACTATTTGGTATTCTATCTCAGTTGCACCTGCAATTTTAGAAGATATTTGAAAATCAAAATAATCTTTTTGTTTTTTTCCTACTTCATCTAACATAGGAATCGCATTGGTAATTGACATAACGTTTGTAAGTCCTTCTGTATATGACATAGAAATTGTTCCTGTTGTCATAACATGTTCTTCTTCAGCATCAAACGTAAATAAAAAAGCGGCGTAACTAATTCCTACAATAGCAACTACTAAAAGAGCAACGCCTATAACCGACAACAGCATTCTTTTTGATTCAGTATTTTCCATTTTTTCACCTACTCACTAATTTTTGCATTAATCTTTGCCTTAAATGTTTGTACTTTTTCCCCAACTGGATAATCTTCTCCAATCCAAAGTCTTAATCTTATTTTTTGAGAGAATGTACCCGCAAAGTCTCCTTTGTAAATAACTTTATCATCATTAGTAGTAGCTGTTTCTAATTGATCAAGAGTTTTTACAGGACTCAAAACTTGTTCTAATTCATTTCCATTAGTAACATATGTTTTTATATACTTATCATCAATTTTATCTATTGTGCTATCCTTATTTGTTGTATCTGTTAAATAAATTTCATAATTACCTCTACAACTTCCTTTGCATTCACAAGAAATTGTGGCATCATAATAGCCTTGTTCATAACCTGTAGCAGTGTCGGTCATTAATATTTTTCCTACTTCATCACTAATTGGAAATGCTGACTTAATATAAATAGGAGTACCCTCATTAAAAGTACATTGAACAGATCTAGTACTAATTACATTTCTTATTTTACCTTCCTTTTTATAATAGAATGCTGCATATGATGCTCCTATAATTATAAAAATTAAAACAAAAACTAAAAGAAGACTTACTAATAGTTTTATGTTTTTATTTTTTTCTTCTATCATATTTACTCAACCTCCATTAATCTCCATAAACACCATAAACATTAACAGTAACAGTGTAGGTTTTAACATCTGTAATTGTTGCTTTATCACTAATCCACATTCTCAAACGATAATTATCACTTCCACTTTTTGTTTTCTTTACCTTTTTAAGTACCATAGCACCTTTTGGAGATCCTACTTGTGTTTTTTCACTAAGCGCAGTAAATGGTTGTGGTTCAAATACTTGTTCATAAGTACCACTGTTTTGTTTTTCTAAATAAATTTTAACGTCTTTATCATCTAAAGTAGAATTTTTATCTTTTATAGCTGCTATTTCATATACGATTGGAGTCTTTTTAGATATTTTTGTACTTACTGTAAAATCAAAATATTGTCCCTTACCATTTAATGCTTTGCCAACTTCATCTCTAACTGGAGAAGCATTCTCTATACGAATACCATTAATATCTTCAACATAAGTCATAAATACATTATCTTGCCCTTTTTGGGATTGTTCATGTTGGTGCTGTTCTTCATTTTTAGCTTGTTCTTTTTTTTCTAGATTAACATAAGCAGTAAAAGACAAAGTAATTACAGAAAATACCAAAATTACTACTACAATAAGAGAAATTATAATTTTTCTTGAATATTTTTTCTCTTGAGTTTTTTCATTAGTCCCTTCAGTTTTCATATTCATCCCTCTTTCTACTTCTATCCCTATTTTATTAAGTTATATACTATTTAAACATTACCATAATTACTGTTTTAAGTCAAATAAATGATAGCAATTTTTTGTAGTAGTACTCGCTACCATCTCAATAGGAATATTTTTAATTTCTGATATTTTTGAAGCAATAATTGGAATATACTTAGAACTATTCTTTTCACCTCTATATGGTACTGGTGTCAAGTAAGGACTATCAGTTTCTAAAACTACGTCAGTTAAATCAAGGTGCTTTACGACATCTTGTAATTTACTGTTTTTAAAAGTAACAACTCCTCCTATACCTAATTTATAGCCCATTTTTGTATAAATTTTAGCAGTTTCTAAACTACCTGAAAAACAGTGAATTATTCCTGTTAGTGGATATTTTTTTAAAATATCTATCGTATCTTGAGTTGCATCACGTGTGTGAATTATAACTGGTAGATGAAGTTTTAAAGCCATAGCTAGTTGCTTTTCAAATAGTATTTTTTGTTTTTCTTTATTTGTAGGATAGTGATAATCTAGACCAATCTCTCCAATTCCAATAATTTTTTTATTGTTTACTATAACTTCTTCTAAGTGATGCAAATCTTCATCATCTACTTTATCAATTTGGTCAGGGTGAAATCCAAATGTAGCATAAACTTGATCATACTTTTCTAAAATACTAAGAGCTTCTTCTATCTTTTCTTTTTCACAGCACGATAAAATCATTAGAAAAACTCCCTGTTTTACATTATCATTAATTAATTTATCTATATCGTCATAGTCAGATTTTGATATATGACAATGAGTATCAATAAACATATTAATCACCTCTAAATTAGATTAAAATAAAAAAATATCAGTGTCAATGATATTTTAACTGTTTTTACTTCTATGTATTTTTATTCTAATATACTGAAATGTAATTAACAAAAAATACGAAATATCTAGATAATTTTTATAATTAATAATAGCTATTAACGAAAAACACAAAAATATTATATATAAATTATCTAAAGTCAATAATTTAACTACTTTAGTTTGTATATCACTATGCATAATTATATTTTGCTCCTTTCAAAAGATTTTTACTACAAACTACCTAAAAACTATAACATAAAAAGATAGGAATATAAAACCTAAATTTTCCTATCTTGACAAGTTTAGACAAATCTTTGTTAATTTTTAGTATCTTCAATTCGTTTAAATAGTGGATATGGCTTATTTAAGTCATAACTGTTATTATCTAAGTATTTTAAATCTAGTGAGTCTATTTTATTAAGTTGTTCTAGTATTTTTGATGAAGTTGATGGCATAAATGCTTTTAACAAGTTTGCACATACTCTTATTGACTCTAATAGATTATATAAAACTGTCTCTAAACGATGAGTTTTGCTTTCATCTTTAGCTAATATCCATGGCGTAGTATCATCAATATATTTATTTGATTTTCTTAATAGTTCAAAGATATCTTCTAAGGCTTCACTAATATGATAATTATCCATTTTTTCTTGAACAGTTTTATATATTTGATTTATAGATTGAATAAATTCTAAGTCAATAGCTTCTTCGACCTTTTTAGGTGCTATTTTACCAGAAAAATATTTGTGCCCCATTGAAATTGTTCTTTGAACTAGATTACCTAGGTTATTTGCTAAGTCAGCATTTATTCTTTTAATTAAAGCTTCTTCTGAGAAAGCACCATCATTTCCAAATGGAACTTCTCTTAAAACAAAATATCTAACTGCATCTAGCCCATATTTATCGATGTATTCTCTTGGATCTTTATAATTTCCTAAGGATTTAGAAATTTTTTGCCCATGAATAACTAGCCAGCCATGGCCAAATACTTGTTTAGGTAATGGTAAATCTAAAGCCATTAACATAATTGGCCAAACTATGGTATGAAATCTAACAATTTCTTTTCCTACTAAATGAAGATCGGCTGGCCAATATTTCTTAAATTCTTCATCATCATCACTTAAATACCCTAATGAAGTAATATAATTAGTTAAAGCATCTAGCCACACATATACTACATGTTTTTGATCAAATGGTACTGGTATTCCCCATGAAAAAGAAGTTCTAGAAACACATAAATCTTCTAATCCAGGTTTAATAAAATTATTAATCATTTCATTTTTTCTAGATTCAGGTTGAATAAAGTCAGGATGTGTTTCAATATATTCAACAAGTCTATCTTGATATTTAGAAAGTTTTAAAAAGTATGCCTCCTCTATAACTTCATGAACTTCTCTTCCACAGTCTGGACATTTTCCATCAACTAACTGAGTATTGGTCCAAAATGACTCACAAGGTGTACAGTACATTCCCTTATATTCACCTTTATAAATATCTCCTTGTTCATATAATTTAACAAAAATCTTTTGAACAGCTTTTTCATGAATTTCATCAGTAGTACGAATAAATTTATCATAAGAAATATCTAAAGAGTCCCACAAGTCAATAGCATTTTTTACTATCTCATCTACGTATTGTTTTGGACTTACATTAGCTTCTTTGGCTTTTAATTCTATTTTTTGACCATGTTCATCTGTTCCTGTTTGAAAACATACATCATACCCTTCTTGTCTTTTAAATCTAGCTATTGCATCAGCAATAATTGTAGTATAACAATGCCCAATGTGAAAATTAGCACTAGGATAATAAATTGGGGTTGTTATATAAAATTTTTTATTCATAATCTTACCTCCTAAAAAGAAAAGAATATTATAACTATAAGGACGAAATTTTCTCGCGGTACCACCTTACTTTATAATATTCAATTATACACTCAAATAGTTAACGCCTATAATACGATTATACCTACATATCGATATAATAGTTCCAAAGTCATATTTTATAACAATTTATTCTTGTTTTCACCTACCACAAGATCTCTACAATAAATTTTGTTATAAAACTCTTTTTCCTCACTTTTCAATATGCCAGTATTATATCATCAAATTTTTTATTGTTCAATATGTTTTGCTAAAAAATTAGAAGTCAAACTAGCCATTTTTACTTCAGTATCTGTTATACTCTCTTTTAAAGAAAATATAACAACAGCACCTATAACATCTCCATTTGTTAAAATTGGAGTTATAGTATAAGAACATTTTAATTTGTTACCATCAATAAATTCTACTTCTTTAATACCCTTTTCTATAATTACTTCTCGATTATTCAACTTTTGCTCTAAAAATTTAGAAATATTTTTACCTAAGTATTGACTTTTTAAATTACCAGAAATAGAAATGACTTTATCCCTATCAGTAATGAGAACTTCTTTTAATATAGTCTGATTAATTGTATTAGATAAATCATTAGCAATATCATTTAAATCTGACATAGAAGAATATTTTTTCAAAGCTATCATTTCATCTTCTACAAATATTTCTAAAGATTCACCATCTCTTATACGTAATGTTCTCCTCATCTCCTTAGGAATAACAATTCTTCCTAGATCATCTATTCTTCTTACTACACCTGTTGTTTTCATGTCTATTCCTCACTTTCATCTATAAATATTATTTCTATTTTTTTAAAGTTTATACAAAATTCACATAATTATTTATATTATTATTATAATATTTATTCAT